>JAEZQN010000009.1 GCA_023441145.1 Bacillota bacterium | reverse complement strand
ATTGTATTGTTGTTGAGGATGCTTTGTCAGGAATTCTAGCCGCCAAGGAAGTCAATATGATTACAGTTGGAATTGGTGATGCATGTATGGAAGCGCACCCAGACTATTATATAAAAAGGTTAACTGACTTAATCACTGTGTGCAAAAATGTGAGCGTAGTAAAAGAGTGTAATTGAAATGCAATATGATGTAATATGTTTAAGAATTCATCCTAGCGATAGTTTTGCATTGCAAAATTATCGCTAGGATGTTTCTAGTTTAGTAAGTATTCAGGGTTATATTATCCAAATACGATAGGCATTGGCTTGTGGTGGTATGCTAAAGGTTTGATTGAGAGAGTGATCTACCCGAACAAACTGTCCACGTCTAAGATTACTAAAGTTTACTTGTTGTCCTCTCCGATTCCATATGATTGTGGACCGCATAATATTAAATCTCATTTGACTTGTAGGTCTATTTGGAGAACCAACTAGTATTTGTCTGGTATTATTGTTAATTTGCAATATTGTTCCTAACATAACCTGATAAGGACTTGCAGGTGGAAGAATAGTAATTCTGATGGCTCTAGCCTGTGGTGGTATACTAGCAGTCATGGCTGAGCTTACGTCAGCATCCAGTGTCATACCCACTTGTATGTGACGTCTAGTAAGAATTCGCCCGTAAGTATTACGTATCAACGTTTGATTACTAACAATTAGGACTAAGGACTGTTCAACCCCTCTAGGGACAGGGGGGATATAGGAAACTGTAATATAACTAACATTGCGGGTATTACGAATTGCCTGAACAGTAGCATTACTAATTCGATAAATATTATTTATACATGGTATCCCATGGCCCCAATTACAAGACATGCTACCTCCTATTTTTATAGATTTTGCCATAATAGCTCTTTGTATATGATATGCATATGAAAAAGAAATGTTAAGCTAAGAAGAATATAGTATGTATCCATGGGGAAAATAATCTTGGATAGTGACGTTTAATGTGTTGACAACCTAAGTTTTTTTAGGTATACTTGTAAAAATCTTTTTGGTAATAAAGGATGATTTATTAGTAATACTAATTATTATAGTTTTACTATTACTTGCTAATTTGTCCTAGGGACAAGTGATTATAACAACTAAAACGAAGAAGAAAGAGAGGATAACTAAAATGGGAGCAATCATTGGTGATGGTATTACATTTGACGATGTACTACTAGTTCCAGCTTATTCTGAAATTATTCCAAACCAAGTACAACTTACAACCAACTTAACGAAATCCATCCAACTTAATATCCCTATGATGAGTGCAGGAATGGATACTGTAACTGAGCATAGGATGGCTATCGCTATGGCAAGACAAGGTGGTATTGGTGTTATTCATAAGAACATGTCTATAGAAGCTCAGGCGGAGGAAGTTGACAAGGTAAAACGTTCTGAAAATGGAGTAATAACAGATCCATTTTATTTATCACCAGAACATACATTATCTGATGCAAATGAACTCATGGCCAAATTCAGAATTAGTGGTGTACCGATTACCGAAGGGAAAAAATTAGTAGGTATTATTACGAATCGTGATTTAAAATTCGAAACAGACTTCTCAAAGAAAATTAAGGAGTCCATGACTTCTAAAAATCTAGTTACTGCACAAGAAGGAATTACCCTTAGTGAAGCAAAGAAGATTCTTGCCAGTGCACGTATAGAAAAGCTTCCGATTGTAGATAAAGACGGCAATTTAAAAGGTTTAATTACCATTAAGGATATTGAAAAACAAATTAAGTACCCACTTTCAGCAAAGGATGCACAAGGCCGTTTACGATGTGCAGCAGCAGTAGGTATTACCAATAACATTATGGAGAGAGTAGATGCTCTTGTAAATGCTAAGGTCGACTGTATTGTTATTGACTCTGCCCATGGACATTCTAAGAATGTTATAGAAACAGTAAGAATGGTAAAAGCCAAATATCCAGACCTTCAAGTAATTGCAGGAAATGTAGCTACTGGAGAAGCAACAAGAGATCTTATTGAAGCAGGAGCAGACGCTGTTAAGGTTGGTATTGGACCTGGTTCTATCTGTACCACTCGTGTAGTTGCTGGTATCGGTGTACCACAGGTGTCTGCTATTATGGATGCTTATGCAGTTGCAAAGGAATACGGAGTTCCAATTATTGCAGATGGTGGTATTAAGTATTCAGGTGATATGACAAAGGCCATTGCTGCTGGTGCCAATGTATGTATGGTGGGTAGTATATTTGCAGGTTGCGATGAGTCACCAGGAACTTTTGAATTATTCCAAGGAAGAAAATATAAAGTATATCGTGGAATGGGCTCTATTGCAGCTATGGAAAATGGAAGCAAGGACCGTTACTTCCAACAGGATGCTAAGAAATTAGTTCCAGAGGGTGTAGAAGGTCGAGTAGCATATAAGGGTACGGTAGAAGATACAGTATTTCAGTTAATGGGTGGTTTACGTTCTGGTATGGGTTACTGCGGAACTGCTACAATAGAAGAGTTAAAACAAAACGGAAGATTTGTAAAGATCTCTGCTGCTTCCTTAAAGGAAAGTCATCCACATGACATTCATAATACAAAAGAAGCTCCAAACTATAGCTTAGACGATAAATAATTATCTATATTGCTACAGTACGATAATAAATGGTTAGTGAAACAGAGTATAGTCTGTACCACTAACCATTTTTATTTTGATTATGTAAAAACTTCATTTTTAAAAGATAACCAAGCATCCTCATGTGTTACAAAGTAAAGAGGACATTGTTTGCCAGTTACATCATAGTGACGAATGACATCGTTTATGTTTAGGTTGTAGGTGGAGCATAGCCATTTCGTTAGTGAAACTAATGACTTGTAGCTTTCGTTAGTAAACTTCCCTGTTTTATCAGGGTGACAGACCTCAATGGAAATAGTATCTTCATTTCGTTCGTTGCTTGCATAGGATATCTCATTTAAAGGGATACACTGTATAATTGTTCCGGTAAGATCTATAATGAAATGACTACTAGCATATGTAGTTTTCGTTTTTGACAGACTATTAAAATAATTTCGGTTAGACTCAGCTGTGGTTCCTGGGTTGCCTACATAGTGAATTACGACTCCGTTTATCTTGGTAAGTGGAGTTTGTGGTCTGGAGTAGGGATTGGGTTTTAGAAGCTTAGTTTGTATTATAGGCTTTTGGGCGGGGCTAGGAATGGTCTTGGCTACAGGTATTGTAACCTCTCCACTTTGAGTCCCCTTTGTGTTTAGTAAAAGATACCCTGCTACAAAAGCTAAAATACAACCGATAAGTAATAAGAACTTGACTAATTGTTTCTTTTTGAGGTTTCTGTTGGTTTTTTTTCCATATGATGGATTAAATGAATTGTACTGTGGCATAGTACTCCTTTGTTATGTACTTAAATCTCTATTAGAGATTTAAGGTTATGGTTTTTTTGGCTGGTTCATAAAGTCGATAGGTAATACCGGCATTTTTCATCATACGTTTACTAGCAATGGTAGAGCCAGTATTAGCATATTTGTCACTTAAATAGATGACTTCTTTAATGCCCACCTGAATCAATGCTTTGGTACATTCATTACAAGGGAATAAAGAGGTATATAACTTAGCACCCCTCATATTGACACCAGTATAATTTAAAATGGCATTGAGCTCTGCATGGCATACGTATGGATATTTGGTATCCAGGAATTCTCCATCTCTTTCCCATGGGTATTCATCATCGGAACAACCCTGTGGCATTCCATTATACCCCATAGACAAGATACGGTTATCATCGTTTACAATACAAGCACCTACAGAAGTGTTTGGATCCTTACTTCGTTCCGCTGACAGAAGTGCAACACCCATAAAATACTCGTCCCATTTTAAATAATCTTGTTTTTTCATATAGATTCCCCTTTTCTTTTTTGAATTCGATAAGCTATGAATAAAGCGAGACTTCCCAGTATGATAACTAGAATAATTGCAATAGCACAGTGCATAAAATATTCTTCAGGTAATATCTTTATAACTGGATCTGTGTCTGGGTCAAAGAGCCAATCATTGTTACGGAAAAATAGTTTGTGAAAGAGTATGAAAACATTATTAAAATTAATGCTTATGCCCAAGCCTACGAGAATAGGAACTGCTATGGAGGTGATGGAGGCTGTCTTAAGATAGCCATAGTCGTGCTGTTTTCTTTTTCTTATGACAATGATACATAATAGAAGGAAGGATAGAGCCATAAGAATGTAGCAACCATTAAAAATCACCTTTACATCTGCGAAATGGCTAAGACCAGTAGTAGATGCGGCAAGGCTAGGAAACTCCAATTTTCCAAAGAAAAATGGGGAGCAGTAGGCTATAAGAGCATTATAATTCTCCATAATTACATCATAACTGAATCCTGAAGTTGCTTCGATGTTTAGGTGTTTTACATCAAATCTATATAAAGCTCCAAAATTGATTACCAATACTGTACCCAATGTTGCAAAAAATATGAAAAACAGTAAGCCGATTCCTATATCGGACATGCGTTTTGTCTTCATTTATCTCGCTCCTATGCTAATGTTGTATGTTATTTTAAATTTTCTATATCGTTTATAGTAAAATATTTGCTTTCCCTAATATTATAATATAGAACGGATATCACCGCAATATATAGAAAAACAAACAGTGTGTGATTATATGATAAGCTACATTTATAAAAAGGATTATTAAATCTGATTATACTTATAAATAAAACCTATTGAATCCTAAAAAGTAATGTAGTACACTTAAGATAGATGTCGTATAACTGGCGGAAATGGGAGAACCCATAGGGAGTACGACAATGATAAATGTCGACCGCCTGGGCAGCCGTTAGGTTACCTGGGCGGTTTTTGCTGTTTAAAGGGTAAACAGCTTTAACAACAGGAAAGATTTGCCTGACGAAGCATAGGAGAGAAAAGGAGAATGGAAATGAGAGCATTAATTAGTGTATCAGACAAAACGGGAATTGTGGAATTTGCAAAGGAATTGGTTTCCTTGGGAGCAGAGATTATTTCTACAGGCGGTACCTATAACAAGCTTAAATCGGAAGGTGTTGATGCAATAGAAATCTCCGATGTGACAGGATTTCCAGAGTGCCTAGATGGCAGAGTAAAGACGTTACACCCAGCAGTACATGCAGGATTATTAGCGATGAGAAGTAAGCCTGAGCATATGCAACAGATTAGGGATCTTAATATCGAAACAATTGATATCGTTGTGGTAAATCTCTATCCATTTAAGGCTACCATGTTAAAGGATGGGGTTACTAGAGAAGAAGCAGTAGAGAATATTGATATTGGCGGCCCAACTATGTTAAGAAGTGCAGCAAAGAATTACCAAGATGTAGCTGTTATCGTAGATCCAAGAGACTATGAAAAGGTTCTCTTAGAACTAAAGGAAAATAGAGAAGTATCCTT
>JAEZQN010000380.1 GCA_023441145.1 Bacillota bacterium | reverse complement strand
AGCCCTTTAGGGCTAGCCTGAGGAAGATATGCAATTGGCGAACCCTTCAGGCGCCTCCGGGCGCAAGCAGGGAAAAAGCCCTTATAGGGCTAGTGCAAGCCACCGGCTAAGCCGGTGGTCTTGACTGATATATCAAGTAGCTGAATAAAAGCAAAAATCATAGGTTATAGTGATATTGTATCCGATTATAGATGTTATTAAAATTATATATATACCCCATTAATTCGAAGGCATCGATAGTTGCTATACTGGTAAGTCGCAAGTGGGCGTCTCATGGAGTCTATATCATGTGCATTTATTAGAATGTGCTCAGGGATAGGTTCTCCTCTAACTTCTACCACGAGTAAGGTGTGATAAAAGACACCTGAATTATTTTGAAGCTGAATCAAATCCCCTGGTTTAATGCTTTCTAATGGAATAGGTGTTGCAAAAGGACCTAGGGTTTTGTTTGTCGTTAGAAATCGATAAAGATAATTTACACTAGTCCAAGAGGGCGAGCGATTGTTGATGTTATAATAATACCAACCATAAATTGGTGTAGGGTTCATCACCCTAGCGCCTGCATATAGACATTGTGATATAAAATTTGAACAATCTCCTCCAAGGTTAGTGAAATCGTAGTAGTTTGGATTTCTGCTTAAAGCCCATTGAAAGGAGTATTTTATGGCGGCATCGGTATCAAAAGGTTTAATATTTGCCATAGTCACCTTCTATAAGGTTATTCTTTATTATATGCAGATAACGGGCAAAGGAAACTTTATTGATTATATAAAATTACAGGAATGATTATTATAATAATCAGTGCTAGAAGTTAAATCTTACTATGGCTAAGTTTACCGATTTTGCATTTGATGAACCTATCGATGACACAATATGTTGAGTTATTACAAAAGAAAAGCACAAAATAAGCAAATAATCTAGTTGCATTTCAGATTAGCATATGTAATAATATTTATAGATGAACATAGAAATCATATGTAAAAAATGTTTAGAAACAGACAATGAGAGGATGAGAATTAGGAATGACTATTAAAATAAGAAAACGTGATGGTCGACTAGAGCCACTGTACGTAGAAAAAACAAAGAAGATGGTAGCGTTTGCCTGTGAGGGACTAGACGGCTGTGATCCAATTGAGCTAGAGTTGGATTCTCATATACAATTTGTAGATGGAATGACGACTAAGGCAATTCAAAAGGTTCTAATACAGACTGCCATCGAAAAGGTTATTCAAACAAAACCTGACGAATATGGAAATACAAATAAGGTTACCAATATCAATTGGCAGTACGTTGCTGCTAGGTTATTTGTATTTGATTTGTATAAAGAAGCTGCAATTAATCGTGGTTATCAACATTTTGGTTATGGAAGCTTTAGTGAGCTAGTACATCTACTTACCGAGCAAAAGATGTATGGCGACTATCTTATAGAGAACTATTCTGAGGAAGAGTTAAAGGAATTAGAAGCATATATTCGACCTGAACGTGATTATTTATTTAATTATGAAGGAGTCAAGTTATTGGCAGACCGCTATTTACAGAAGGGATTTCATGGAGAGGTATATGAATTACCTCAAGAGCGCTTTATGGTTATCGCTATGCATCTTGCTATTCCAGAAAAGAATAATAGGGTTCATTATGCTAAGGAATTCTATGATCTTTTGAGTCAGCTAAAGATGACTGTTGCCACTCCAACTCTTGCTAATGCTGGAACGAATTTTTACCAGTTAAGTAGCTGCTTTATATCCACAGTGGGAGATAACCTTTGGTCAATTTATGATGTAAATGATAAATTTTCAAAGGTAAGTAAACATGGAGGCGCTCTAGGAATCTACGTAGGTAAGATTAGAGCTCTTAATAGTGAGATTCGTGGATTTAAGAATGCTTCCGGTGGTGTTATTCCATGGATTAGACTCTATAACGATACTGCAGTTGCGGTGGATCAGTTAGGAAGACGTAAAGGTGGGGCTACCATTACGTTAGATATCTGGCATGCAGATTTATATGATTTTCTAGAGCTTAGAACCAATAACGGGGACGACAGAAGAAAAGCACATGATATCTTCCCAGCGCTTTCCGTTCCTGATTTGTTTATGGAGCGTTTAGAGAGAAGAGAGAACTTTAGCTTATTTGACCCTTATATGGTGAAAAAAATGATGGGATTTTCCCTAGAGGATTCCTATGATGATATTGAAGAAAAAGAGTTTACTAGACGATATTTAGCTTGTGAGGCCAATGAGAAGTTACCTAGAATCACTGTTCCTGCACTAGATATCATGAAAAAGATTATGAAAAGTGCAGTGGAGACAGGTACTCCGTTTATTTTCTTTAGAGATACAGTAAACCGAGCAAATCCAAATAAGCACAAGGGTATCATCTATGCATCTAATCTGTGTCAGGAAATCGCCCAGAACATGAGTGAAAGTGAGTTTGTAGAAGAGGTTTATACCAATATAGATGGTGTTTCTTATGTAGATACGAAAGTAAAGGCAGGAGATATGGTGACCTGTAACCTTAACTCTATCAACCTTGGCAAGATCAATAAGGAGGAGCTTAGTCACAATGTTCCGTTACAGATTCGTATGTTAGACAATGTAATTACTCTAAATATGATGCCTGTAACAGAAGCTCGAATCACAAGTGATAGATACCGTGCGATAGGTCTTGGTACTAGTGGTTATCATCATTACCTAACCAACAACAATATTATGTGGGAAAGTGAAGAGCATTTGAAGGAGGCGGATAGTCTCTTTGAAGAAATTGCTTACCAATCCATTAAAGCTTCTATGGAGCTTGCCAAAGAAAAGGGAGCATATCCTGAATTTAAAGGCTCCGAATGGGATACAGGAGAGTACTTTATTAGAAGAGGATATACAAATGAGCGTTGGAATGCGCTTCGTGAGGAGGTTAAGAAATATGGAATCCGTAACGGCTATATAATCGCAGTAGCTCCTACTGGTAGTACTTCCAACATTGCTAATACCTCTGCAGGAATCGATCCGATTTTTAAGAAGGTGTTTATTGAAGAAAAGAAGGGAAGCTTCATTCCAAAGACAGCTCCAGACTTAAACGAGAACAACTTCTGGCTTTATAAAGAAGCTCACACCATTGATCAGTTATACAGTATTAAGGCTTGTGGAATTAGACAGCGTCATGTTGACCAATGCCAATCCTTTAATCTTTATATTACTCCAGAGGTGAAGGCAAAAGAAATACTTGACTTATATATGAATGCCTGGAAAGAAGGGCTTAAGACCATTTACTATATTCGTAATCAGAGTTTAGAAATGGATGAATGTACAAGTTGTTCTAGTTAATAGAACAAAAGATGGAGGCAGAACAATGGAAAAAAAGAAAATCTTTAATGAATTAGGCAATCGTGGTACAGATAGTATAATCTATGGCAATACCACAAACCTCAGAGAGTGGAACAGAATTAAGTATGACTGGTCTAGAGTCTTGTACCGGACTATGTTAAACAATTTTTGGATTCCAGAGGAAATCTCATTAAATGAAGACGTAAAGCAATTTAATTTCTTAACAGATGGAGAACGCAATGCCTTTGATAAAATTATCTCTTTTCTAAACTTTTTGGATTCGATTCAAAGTGAGAACCTACCAAACCTATCTAGGTACATTACAGCTCCTGAGGTGGCTAGCTTACTTAATATCCAAACGTTTCAGGAGGAGATTCACGCACAGAGTTACTCCTATATATTAGATACAGTAACTAACCCAATTACTCGTGATAAGATCTATGATATGTGGAGAGAAGACGAGCATTTATTTAAACGTAATCAGTTTATTGCCAATATCTATCAAGCATTTAATGAAGACCCAAGCGATGAGAACTTTGTGAAAGTAATCATTGCCAACTACATTCTTGAGGGTATTTATTTCTACTCAGGTTTTAGCTTCTTCTATACCTTGGCAAGACAGGGAAAGATGACAGCAACAAGTACAATTTTTAAATATATTAACAGGGATGAGGTAACCCATCTCGTACTGTTCCAGAATATTATCAAGGAACTTCGTACGGAAAATAACGAATTATTTACGAAAGAGTTAGAAGAAGAAATTAGAACCATGATGAAAACTGGTGTTGAGCATGAGATTGCTTGGGGACAATATGTGACAGATAACCAGATTCTAGGTATTAACAATCAATTGATTGACCAATATATTAAGTATTTGTCGAATTTAAGACTTAGAGCCATTGGTGTGCAGGAATTGTATCCTGAAATTACGGAACATCCTATGGCATGGATCGAAGGATTTTCTAACTTAAATAATACAAAAACCGATTTTTTTGAAGCAAAGGTTACAAATTATACGAAAGCTGCTGCTTTTGATTTTGATGATTTGGAATAAAAATGTATGCTTAGTTAAGTAAATAGAACGTTAGACTTTATTTTCTTCGTTTTTTACTTTAATTTCTTAGGAAATCTAATAGGACATAGATGGTTTTTGATGTATTCGACTTAAGATTCGTAGAATCTTCTGTAATTGCAAAAAAATAGCAAAAATTATTGCAATAGAAATGAAAAGTCATTATAATTACCATTGTGGTTTAGGTTTGTTAGATTTCCTAAACTATAAATATAATTAAAGGGTGATTAAGAATGAGTTATGTTGATGAGGTCTTGGCGTTAGTACAAAAGAAAAATGCTAACCAGCCAGAGTTTTTACAAGCAGTAAAAGAGGTTTTAGAATCTTTAAGACCTATAATTGATGCGAATGAAGAAAAATATCGTAGAGAAGCTCTTTTAGAACGTATAGTTGAGCCAGACAGACAGATTATGTTTCGCGTTCCTTGGGTAGATGATAAGGGACAGGTACAAGTTAACACTGGATACCGTGTACAATTCAATAATTCTATCGGACCATACAAGGGTGGATTACGTTTACATCCATCAGTTAACTTAAGTATTATTAAGTTCTTAGGCTTTGAACAGATCTTTAAGAATTCTCTTACAAGCTTACCAATTGGTGGCGGTAAGGGTGGTTCTGATTTTGATCCTAAGGGTAAATCAGACCGCGAAATTATGGCCTTTTGCCAGAGCTTCACGACAGAACTTTGCAAATACATAGGTGCTGACACTGATGTACCTGCAGGTGACATTGGAACTGGAGCAAGAGAAATTGGTTATATGTTTGGACAATATAAAAAGGTTCGTAGTGTTTACGAAGGTGTTCTTACAGGCAAAGGCTTAAGCTATGGCGGATCTTTAGCTCGTACTGAAGCTACTGGCTATGGTTTATTGTATTTAACTGCTGAAATGTTAAAATGCAACGGAAGTAATATCGCAGGTAAGACTGTAGTTGTTTCTGGGGCAGGTAATGTTGCTATCTATGCAATTGAAAAAGCTCATGAATTAGGTGCTAAGGTTGTTACTTGTTCCGATTCTACTGGCTGGATCTATGATGCAGAAGGTATTGACGTAGCCTTATTAAAAGAAGTAAAAGAAGTAAAACGTGCTCGTTTAGATGAATACGCAAAGGCTAGAAAGAGTGCAGAATATCATGTAGGAAAAGGCGTGTGGACAGTAAAATGTGACGTTGCTCTTCCATGTGCTACTCAAAATGAATTAGATATTGAAGATGCAAAAATTCTTGTTGCTAATGGATGTAAAGCAGTTGCAGAAGGTGCTAACATGCCTACTACTTATGAAGCAACTGAGTACTTCATCGAGAATAATATTTTATTTGCTCCTGGTAAAGCAGCAAATGCAGGTGGTGTAGCTACAAGTGCATTAGAGATGTCTCAGAACAGTGAGAGATTAAGCTGGACTTTCGAAGAAGTAGATTCCAAATTAAAGAACATCATGGTTAACATCTTCCACAATATGGATGATGCTGCAAGACGTTATGGTAAAGAAGGCAACTACGTTGTAGGTGCTAACATCGCTGGATTTGAGAAGGTTGCTAATGCAATGCTTGCTCAGGGCGTGTGCTAAGATGAATTAAAATCCCTAGAATGCTTATATTTGTAGGGATTTCATAAGGATGGTTTTAGATTTAGGAAAGCGGTATAGCATAATAGTGTTATACCGCTGATTTTATCCTATAATCTTTCAGTTTATTACTTTATTAAAGACATTCAAAAGATACTAATTCATTCAATGGAACACGCGTTAATGAGTGTCTTTCAGCGTCAGCTGGAATATCTTTTCCATATCCGATTGCTAAAATATTTATTGGTTCTAAATTATCTGGCAATGAGAATTCTTTTTTGAGCACATCTGATTTAAATAAACATATCCATACAGAACCAAGTCCTAATTCAGTTGCTTCTAACATCATGTGATCTGTTAAAATGGAAGCGTCAATATCTGTTGTTTTTTTGCTATCATGTGGTCGTTTCCATGCTTTATTATGGTCTGCACAAACAATAATTGCCAACGGAGCATTAAAAATATTTGCTGCTTTTGAAATGCTTTCTAACTTTTCTTTATCCTGTACAACAATCAAATGAACAGGCTGCTTATTGGCTGCTGTAGGTGCAACGTGTGCAATTTCTAAAATTTTATCCAGTTTCTCTTTTTCTACTTTGCGACTTTCATAATTTCTAACAGAATATCTTTTCTTTGCAATATCTAATAAACTCATATTGATATAACCCCTTTATATTGTATTTTAGGTCGACCTATACTATAATTATATCTGCAATGGAAAAATTTACAAGAGCACACTATTTAGGTATATACTACCTAAAAAGAAAGTAGAGTATACTGTGAATAAAAAATATAGTAGTAATGGCTGTCCTGTAGAAGCAACAATACAGATAATTGGTGGAAAGTATAAAGCAGTTATATTATGGCATTTAATGAATAAAACTCGTAGATATAGTGAGCTTCATAGGCTAATGCCTCAAGCTACAGACAAGATGTTGGCACAGCAATTAAGAGAATTGGAGATAGATGGTCTTATAAACAGGAAAGTATACCCTGTTGTGCCACCGAAAACAGAATACTCATTAACATGTTTTGGAAAGAGCTTAACTCCTATTCTTGATGAATTATGTATTTGGGGTGAAAATTATCTTGCAAATAAATAAAAGGAATATCATAAACCGGCTTGCAGATCATATCAGCGTATGAAGCAAGCCGGTTTCTTTTTTCTTAAATCTTATAGTTACTTCTTTGTTATTTTATCTTTTTGGTCTGAATAGCGTATTCTACTGGAAGGGAAAGAAAGGAAGGTGCTATATGGGATAGATAACTCATGCATTTGGTAGTTATTCCAGGTATGATTACTTCTTTCCCTTTTCTCATTCCAGCAATAGCAATTTTGGCACATTTACTCGGTGTCATAGACTTTAAGGAGAAGTCTGCCCCGGCTACCTGATTAAACTCAGTATCTACAGGTCCTGGACAAAGAACACATACTTTCACAGGCTTCTTTTGTTTCTTAAGTTCATAATTAACAGCACGGCTGTAATGTAAGACATAGCTCTTCGTAGCTCCATAAGTTGCCATCATTGGAATAGGGAAAAAGGCTGCAATACTAGCAACATTTAGAATAATACCTTTCTTCATATGCCTTGCAAATAACTTCGTTAATATATGGACAGCTTGTATGTTGGTTTTAATCATAGCAAGCTCATTCTTTAATTCAATAGTAGAATAATCCCCCGTCTTACCGAATCCAGCATTATTGATTACTACTCCTATGGGGTAGTTTTTTACCGTATTAAATAAGGAGATACAATTAGTAGAATTATTTAAATCGCATTCCACACAAAGGCAATTGCAACGGTAGTCTTTTTGTAAGTCCTCTTTTAACTCTAGCAATCTATCTTTTCTCCTAGCCACTAGGATTAAGTCATATCCAATAGTGGCTAGCTCTTTTGCCAAAGCTTTTCCTATGCCACTACTTGCACCTGTCACTAAAGCATACATTTTTTATACCTCATCTCTCGATAATTTGATATAAGTATAGCATATTTTTAGAAAACCAGCATAATTATATATAATTACAGAATTTTTGAGTGGAGGTGTTCTATGAAAGATACAAATCAATGTCCTAAGTGTGGTAGTAATCATATTTTAAGGATAGAAGGTTATACTGGTGCTTATGGGGCAGGTAATAACGTCAGAACGGGATTGTCGATTTTTAATTCAGTGAATGTACATAGATATTTGTGCTGTGATTGTGGCTTTTCCGAGGAGTGGATTGATAGAGAAGATATTCATATAGTGGAAGAGTTTTATAGAAAAAAGTCTTAGTTATTTGACTAAATAGTTCTAAATACGATGATTATCAAGTTATTTATAAAAAAAGCAAAAATAATTTCATTAAAAATAAGTAATACTAATGTCTTGATTTATAAGGCTTCTCACAAATAATTTATATAGAAATAAATAAAATACGTCCAAAAGTAACAGTAATACTAAACTTAAAATTTAATATTACTATTGCAATTTGATTATATATACTATATAATCATTCTTACTGTTGGATTTATGTGACAGAAATAGATAAATCTACCGATAAAGAGGTGTACGTGATGAATGCATTGAATCAATATGATTTACCTATCTCAAAGGCATTAGAGGAGCAAAAGCTCAATCGACTTGTTCATTTTGATGTACCAGGGCATAAAGGTGGACGAGGAAATAAGGATTTGAAGAATTTCCTTGGTGACACTTGTGTAAAGCTGGATGTGAATTCGATGAAACCGTTAGACAATTTGTGTCATCCTTCTTCTGTTATAAGAGATGCGCAAGATCTTGCAGCAGAAGCCTTTCATGCGGATGAAGCGTTTTTTATTGTAAATGGTACAACAGCAGCCGTACAAGCTATGATTATGTCTGTCTGCAAAGCAGGTGACAAGGTGATCATGCCTAGAAATGTACATAGGTCTGCAATCAATGCATTAGTTGTAAATGGAGCATTACCCATATATGTTAATCCAGGCATTAATAAGCACCTAGGAATCCCTTTAGGAATGTCATTTGAACATGTTAAGCAAACCATTATCGATAATCCTGATGCAAAGGCAATCTTAGTAAATAATCCTACCTACTATGGTATTTGTTCAGATTTAAAAGCAATTGTAGACTTTGCACATGCTCATAATATGTTAG
>JAEZQN010000317.1 GCA_023441145.1 Bacillota bacterium | reverse complement strand
AAGTATTGCAATCCATATATAACCAAATCAGACAAAAGAAAGCACATAAATACTCCAGTAAACGTAAAACCACCACGCATAACAAGTACCTTTGCCAAGTCCTCGCTTCCCAGTTCTGATTCCCCTGGATATAAAATCTTACTCTCCATATGGGAAATATATAAATAATTGGCGAACATAGCAATTATCACATCCACTACTACATATAACACGGCCCACGGAAGTAAAAAGCTCTGCATAGTTGGATCTGATATATTATCATAAAGATTATAGCCAACTAGAGTAAACATCGCCTTACATACCATTGTAAGTAATCCATAGGCATACATCTTTCTACTAAAAAACCAATACACATTCAAAAAGAACGCAGCCCAGTTCCAGCTTACTTTTTTCTTCTTTTCTTGTAACTTTGCATAATACCGTTCATAATAAGCGATACTCTGCCCAAAAAATACTTTCCTTGCTTCCTCCTTAGAGGTAATCTTCGGAAGCTTCATACCCCTTGTCGTCTGACCAAAGAGAGAAACCTTTTTATTTTTGTTCATTCCCTCGCTATTAGATTCATTAGAAACAGACTCTTTGGGATTCTCCTGAAACCGGTTACTTTCACGGCTATAATACACTCCAGCATCAAAATCCTCTGAATTACCTTCCATGAGCTTAGGCTCCACCGCCCTAAATTCACGTGGAATCTCCTCTTTCATGGAACTTACATCTTGATCTATTGTAATCTGGCTATCCCCAGCATTCTCCTGATGATATTCAACAGGTTGTTCTTCCAGGGAAGTCAAATTATCTTTTAAATTATTATCATTACTCATAAGACTTTCCTCCTATACTATTATTTAATAATACCTTATTTTCATATTACGTCAAGAAAAAAGATATTAAAATTATATAAACATATGAGCATTCTGCAAATATTGAAATAAATGGTACCCTATGATAGAATTAGCTTCATAAACTTAGGTTTTAAGGAGAATAATCATGGCATTAGACGGCATCGTAATAAATAACATTGTAACAGAGCTAAAAAACAACCTAGTAAATGGTCGCATAAACAAGATTGCTCAACCAGAAAAGGACGAGCTATTATTCACCATAAAAAATAATAAAGAGCAATATCGACTTCTTATTTCTGCAAGTGCAAGTTTGCCTCTTATTTATCTGACAGAAACCAACAAGCCAAGCCCACTTACGGCTCCTAATTTCTGCATGCTCTTAAGAAAACATCTAAACAGTGCAAAGATAGTTTCTGTTACTCAACCTGGGTTAGAACGAATTATCGATCTTGAAATCGAACATCTAAATGAATTAGGAGATGTTTGTATTAAGCATTTGATGATTGAGCTTATGGGAAAACATAGCAACATCATCTTCTGCGATGCAGACAAAAAAATTGTAGATAGTATTAAACATATTTCCGGATTAGTCAGCAGCGTACGAGAAGTACTTCCAGGACGTCCCTATTTCATTCCTCATACCACAGATAAAGTAGATCCTCTTACCCTATCTTTGGAGGACTTTAAGACGAATACCTTAAAGAAACCTCTTCCAATTGGTAAGGCACTCTATACTTCTCTTACAGGATATAGCCCTCTTGTCTCCAATGAACTTTGCTATAGGGCTGGATTAGATAGCAGTATTTCGGCCAATGCACTTAAAGAAGAGGAAGGGCTTCGCCTCTATAAAGAGATTACCCTACTAACTGAGGATATTAGGACTTCTAACTATACTCCTACTATAATATACAATGGAAAGGAGCCTATTGAATTTTCTTGTACTCCATTAACCTGCTACCTAGGTAAAACTGCTGTAGAATTCCCTTCTATCTCAGAGGTTTTGGAAACCTATTATAAAGACAAAAATACGGTAACTAGAATCAAGCAGAAATCAACCGACCTACGTCGTATTATCAGTAATTCTATCGAGCGTAATATCAAAAAGTATGATTTACAGTTAAAACAACTAAAGGACACAGAAAAGCGTGATAAATATAGAATCTATGGAGAAATGATTAATACCTATGGCTATAATCTTGCAGAAGGAAGTAAGGAGTTAGTATGTATAAACTACTATACTAATGAAGAAATTACAATTCCACTAGATAAGGACTTGACTCCTTCCGAGAATGCCAAGAAGTATTTTGATCGTTATAATAAATTAAAAAGAACCTTTGAGGCTCTCTCTAAACAAATAACAGAGACAAAAGATGAGCTAGACCACCTAGAATCCATTAGTACTTCTCTTAACTTCGCCCTATCAGAAGATGATTTGGTGCAAATTAAAGAAGAACTAATTGAAACTGGAGAAATGAAGCGTAAATCCTCTGGTAATAAACCAGCTAAGAAACAAAAAAACAACAGTAAACCATTTCATTATATTTCCTCCGATGGTTATCACATGTATGTAGGAAAAAATAACTATCAGAATGAGGAGCTTACGTTTAAATTTGCCACAGGAAATGACTGGTGGTTCCATGCCAAACAGATGCCTGGTTCCCATGTTATTGTGAAATCCAATGGAGAAGAACTACCTGATCGTACCTTTGAAGAAGCAGGTCGTCTTGCTGGCTACTATTCCAAAGGAGCAGATGCCCCTAAGGTAGAAATTGATTACACCCAGAAAAAGAATGTAAAAAAGCCAAGCGGTGGGAAACCTGGTTTTGTAGTTTATTACACCAACTACTCTCTTCTCATTGAACCAGATATAGAAGGAATTACTAAGGTTGAATAACTAGAAAGGAGATCACTATGATTACAGCAGACTATCATGTTCATACTAGCTTTTCTTCAGATTCCAAGGCACCTATGGAGTCTATGATAGAAAGAGCTATTGAGCTGGGTTTTACACGTATTTGTTTCACCGACCATATGGATTATGATTATCCTGAAAAATACAAACTCTCCTTCGTCTTTGATCCTAAGGAATATGATACAAAGCTAAAGAAACTGAAAGATAAGTATAAAGACCAAATATGTGTCTTAATGGGAATTGAATGTGGTGTGAGACCATACCTCACTAGACGCCTCCATGATCTTATTAAGGAATACGACTTCGATTTTGTCATTGCTTCTAGTCATTTAGTAGAGGATATTGATGTGTATTATGAAGAATACTGGGAGGGAATCGCTGAAGAGGAAGGCTATTATAAGTATTTTCAATCTATCCTTGATAACCTTAATAGCTTTGATCAATTTGATGTATATGGCCACTTAGATTATGTCGTTCGATACGGCCCATCTAAAGGTAATGTTTTCAAATACGAATTATACGAAGATTTATTTGATGAAATATTAAAGAAAATCATCTCAATGGGAAAGGGAATTGAGGTGAATTCAGCAGGTTATAAACATGGTCTCAATCGACCACATCCTACTAAAGAAATACTAATAAGATATAAAGAGCTTGGAGGTAAAATCCTAACC
>JAEZQN010000261.1 GCA_023441145.1 Bacillota bacterium | reverse complement strand
TACAAACTTAGCAACTGCTGAGCTATTAATTAAAGCTTTAGACAGAGGCGATTTAGATTGGCGTGAAATTTTTAAATAAATAATTAAAGTAAAGGAGAATTTGCATGAAAAAAATTATTCCATGTCTCCTTTTGTTTATCTTAATATTAACTGGCTGCGGAGCCAAAGAGGTTGATGTTATATCTTATGAAAATGCTTATGCATCTTCAGCGCCTCTTGTGGTAAGTAGTAGTGCTCCTTTATATTCATCAGATTTGTGTGTAATTGCCAAGGATAAACAAGATGAAGCGGATGAAGTAATGAAGAATAGTAGTTCTTCCTTACTTGTGAACCGTTCTACTGGTGAATTGGTTTATGCTAATAATGTATTTGATAAGATTTATCCTGCTAGTATAACTAAACTGGCTACTGCACTTGTGGCTTTTGAGCAAAATAAATTAGAGGATACCATTACGGTAAGCTATAATGCCTCTCATATCAATTATCCTGGGGCAAAGCTTTGTGGTTTTAATGAAGGAGATAAAGTGCCTTTTCGCACAATGTTAAACTCCTTATTGGTTTACTCAGGAAATGATGCTGGGATTGCTATAGCAGAGCAGCTTGGTGGTAGTGAAGAGGGTTTTTCTGATATGATGAATCAAGCATCTGCAAAGCTTGGAGCTACTCATAGCCATTTTGTTAATTCTCATGGTCTTCATGATGATAATCATTATACAACTGCTTATGATATGTATTTGATTTTTAACGAGCTGCTTAACTATGAGGAATTCCGTTCTATTGTAGATCAGTCTTCCTATAAAGCCGAATATGTAAGTGCATCTGGAAGAGAAGTTGCACGTATTTTCAAGAGTACGAACCTATATCTTACAGGTGGAAAAAAGGCTCCTGATTCTATTACTGTATTTGGTGGTAAGACAGGAACAACAAATGAAGCCGGCTACTGTTTAATTGTTCTAGGCAAAGACGAGAGTGGTAACGAATACATTTCCATGGTGTTTAATTCTAAATCAAGGCAGGATTTATACAAAGAAATGAATCATTTGTTTTCAATGATTAATGAATAGCTAAAGGAACTGCAATCATGCAGTTCCTTTTTTACTATTTATAGAACATAATTTATGGGTTTAGTCTGATAACTTCATATTTTTTTCATTATAGTAGGATTACTAGTTGTTTTTTTGTTACATTTATTCTATAATTTAATCATAAGCATTTTATCTTTTGTACATATAACATAAATTCAGTCACTTAAGGAGGAGTTATTATGGTTCAGATTATTGCAGGTGAAAAAGGTAAAGGAAAGACAAAACTGCTTATTGCAAGAGCTAATGATGATGTTCGCAGTATAAATGGAAATCTTGTTTATATTGATAAAAGCAATAAGCATATGTACGAACTAAGCAACAAAATACGACTCATTAATTCCAGAGACTATTTATTAAGTAATGCAGATGAATTTTTAGGTTTTATTAGTGGTATCCTGTCCAGTGATCATGATGTAGAGAAGATATACTTTGATAGTTTATTAAAAATTGCGAACTTGGATGAAAACGCAGATTTAGAACCAGTACTTACTAAGTTAAATGCTATATCTAATCTGTTTAAGATAGAATTTGTCGTATGTATATCCGTTAAAAAGGATCGTATTCCAGATAGCTTCCAAGAACAAATAATTGAAGCATTATAATATCTCCAAAATATCGAATGGTTGTATCTTATTAAGATACAACCATTTTATCATTACTGGTTATTTGATATTCTTCCACAAAAGCTAATTGCATATAGGCCACAAATTCCTATAATAGCATAAACAATACGGGATATCACAGTCATATTTCCAAAAATCACTCTAACTAGGTCAAAACTAAAGAAGCCAATTAAGCCCCAATTAATAGCACCAATAATGACAAGGATCAAAACAATATAATCTAAGGTTTTCATGTCATACCTCCTTTTGCTTTCTACAATTATTGTAACCAATTCTGTCTTAATTATACAAAATATTCTTCTTTGACATATAGCACTAGAAAAAGTATAATTAGACATATATAACTATTTTTATTTTTATGAGTTCTAGGAGGTTACTTACCTTGGCAGGACAAAAAAAGGTAGTAAAATTTAGAAGGCCACTGAATATTAATTTAGGCGTCGTTTTATTTGTTGTCATCTTTATATATATTGGAATTCAAGTGTATTTGTTTCTTGGAAGTGAACAACTTTCCGTCTACAAAGTAACAGAAAATCAGATTTCGGACGATGATACATATCACGGAATAGTACTCCGGGATGAAACCGTATATCGCAATAAACATGCGGGTTATATCAATTATTATGTGGCAGAGGGTAAGAAGGTTGGTAAAGGAACTACCATCTATACTCTAGATGAATCTGGTGATATGTACAATTTGTTATCCAATACAGAACAGGGTATCTCCCTAAGTAGCAGTGATATTGCGCAAATACGCAAGAGCATTGCAAACTTTCAGAATTCCTATAATGAGAGCAATTATGAAAGTGCCTATGACTATAAGTATGATATAGACAGCACCGTCTTAGAAGTTACTAATGTTAATACATTAAATACATTACATGAATTATTAAAGACATCTAATTCAAATACCAATTTCTCTGTTGAGACAGCTAGCTCAAGTGGAATTATTTCATATTATACCGATGGATTTGAAGAGGTAACACTAGATACTATAGAAGATTCTATGTTCGATACCACTAAATATGAAAAGAAACAGCTTCGTTCTACAGAAATAAAAGAAACAGATGCACCAGTGTACAAGCTTATCAATTCTGAAAAGTGGAGTATTGTAACCCCTATTAGTGAGGAACAATACAATAAGCTATCAGAGAAAAAGACAGTTCGCCTAACATTTTTATCTGATAAACAACAAGCCACAGCAAGTATAAGCTTTCTTGATAAAAACAATAAGAAATATGCTGTATTGCAATTAAGTAATTATTTATCTAAATACATTAATGAACGGTTTATTAACTTTGAGATAGGTACTAATAAAGCAACAGGATATAAGATTCCAGCAACATCCATATGTGAAAAAGAGTTTTTTAAGATTCCTAATGACTATATTATACAGGGTGGTAACGACAATAGCTATGGTGTTGTTAAGTTGACCTACTCCAAAAATGGTGAGGCTTCTACTGAATTTATTGAGACAGATATATTTAATCGTGACGAGGAATTCTCCTATATCGATACTGCAACAGTTACTAAAGGGGATGTAATTCTCCTTCCAGATACTACAGAAACAGACAACACCTATAAGGTTTCTGAAACAGGAACTCTTACAGGCGTATTCAATGTTAATAAAGGATATCCTGTTTTTAGACGCATTGAAGTTCTATATGAGAACAATGAATATTGCTTAGTAGCTATGGATACCTCCTTAGGACTTAATAACTATGATCATATTATAGTAAATGTTAAGTTAGCTAAGGAACAGAACTATGTGCAATACTAAAGTACATTAGCGTAATTATTATTAATAGTAACAGGTCAGAAAGGTGAGACAACATGATTAAAGAGAATTTAAAGGACGTAGAAGATAGAATTCAGGCTGCCTGTGATAGAACCAAACGAAATAGAAGTGAAATAACCTTAATAGCAGTAAGTAAAACCAAGCCTATTACCATGATTGAAGAAGTAATGAGTGAAGGAATCATTGATTTTGGTGAAAACAAGGTACAAGAACTATGTGAAAAGGAAGAAACGATTAATCAAGCTTTAAACTGGCATATGATAGGTCATTTACAACGTAATAAAGTAAAATATATTGTTGATAAGGTATGCCTGATTCATTCTGTTGACTCTCTTAGACTTGCTGAGCAAATCAATGAAGAAGCACAGAAAAAAAATACAAAAGTCAATATTTTAATAGAGGT
>JAEZQN010000255.1 GCA_023441145.1 Bacillota bacterium | reverse complement strand
AAATGGGAATCAGACGATGTAGTTCCGGAAATGAATAAGTTAATTGATATGTGTAACTTCTTTTCATGCAAATTAGACAATTTGGTGAGAGAAGATATGACGGTTCTTAATGATATATACTCAGCGGTTACGATACAGACTGTAGAGGCATTTAAGATGGCACGATATGTGATGGTTACCCCTAATCCGGAAGATGATGTGACTGCATATATGGATAGGTGGGCGACAGATTCTGGTTTACTGGCCTACGATCATAATGCAAAACGTATTGGCTGGGATTTTCCGTATGTGTCAATGGAACAACAGAATCGTTTTGGACTTCGTGGATATGTAGCAGCTTATATTTTACCTAACGGATTTGAGACATCATACCCGGGAGTTGAGTATGCTGAGCAAAAGGAAGCAAGCTATGCAGCTATCACTATTGAGGAACCGTTTGTACATGCGTTTGAGAGAATACCAAATGGTTATAAGAGAATTATGGAGTATTTGCAGGCAAATGGGGTTAAAGAGAAACTAGATGATAATGTTTTGCCTTGTTTTGAGTATATATATGAAAAAGACGGTGTGACCTATATGGATGTATCAATCCATGTGGATGCAGTTGTGAAGTGTAAATGTTGTCTATAATAATGCTGGAAATCACAAGATTGGCTGCTGCGCAGGCTGTTATAAGCAATAAATAATAAGAGATTTTCTGATACAAGTGTATAATTTCTAGAGAATATGTAAGAGGCCCTGATACTGACGAAACAGTTGGTATCAGGACCTCTTTATCTTATGACTTTCTAATAGAGAAAGTAACGCAAAGGAATCTTTGTTATATAATGGACAATAATGGAAAATGCATGTTATAATAGTGGGAGAAAAATGTAATATTACATTGCATTAAGAAAGGGAGCTAAGGATGAATACCATTTTATTGAGAAATATCGGGGTGGGAGCACTGCTTATAAATTGATGCGGTGTAAGAATTCTTGTAGATGCATTTAATTCTATTTCGAAACCAATTGATATATGTGAAAATGATATTTTGTTATTTACACATGATGATGGAGATCATTTTTCTGCGGAAAGATTACCAGATCTTAAAGGTAGGAGCGTAATCATTATTGGTCCACCAACTATTCTTAAGCCAATCTTATTACAACAAAGAGCGAGTATTGAGCAAATATATCCAATGTATACGAATCGTTTTGATACACAAACCAGTGTCTCTTTTCAAAATGTAACTATCTCATGTTATCATACGAAACATTTTAATCATTGGGAACCATTGCATAATAGTTACCTGATTGAGATTGAGGGAAAACGCTTGTATATTACAGGAGATAGTATAATTACAGAAGAAACTGCCACTTGGTTAGGTAAGACGGATGCCATAGTCTGTAATCTTGTTGACGAAGGTTATCTAAAAGGTGAATTGGATGAGAACGCTGCAGTTGATAATATTCTAAGCTATTTACTAAGAATACGAAGACTTGTACATACAAAGATGATTATTGTTGTTCATCTTTTCGATTGTCAGTGGTGTGTGAGTGGTGAAAAATTATTATCTTCAGATATTGTTGGGGTTAAAGATATTGCTATTCCATTAGATTCTGATCAACAAATTTTCATTGAATAATGCATAGTTACCTCTCTTTTTCGTGCAGATATTGAGAGGTATTCTTCTTACATAGTTACTATAATTGAATTAATAGGGAGCTGAAAAAATGGAATGGATTGAACATATGAATAATGCGATTAACTATATAGAAGAACATTTGACGACGGAACTTGATTATCAGAAGCTTGGTAAGGTTTCCTGTTGTTCCTCTTACCATTTTCAGAGAATGTTTACCTATATGGCTGGAATCCCCCTGTCCGAATATATTCGAAGAAGAAAGATGTCTTTGGCAGCAGTGGATTTACAGAGAGGGGATGCAAAGGTTATTGATGTAGCTATAAAATATGGTTATAGTTCGCCTACCGCATTTAACCGTGCCTTTAAAACAGTTCATGGAATTGCTCCCTCTGCAGTAAAGAGTGAAGGAGTATTAGTCAAATCCTATCCACCCCTTACCTTTAAAATTACGGTAAAAGGAGTAGAAGAATTGAATTATCGAATTGAATCAAAGGAAGCCTTCCGTATAATAGGTGTGTCTCAGTTACTTCACAGAGAGATGGAGGAGAACTTTAAGATTGTCCCTGATATGTGGACAGAGGCAGTAACCAAGGGAACCATTGAAGAATTAGTAGGGCTGATGGATGGCTCTCCAATGGGGCTTTTGGGAGTAAGTGCCTGTAATGATGAGGAACAATGGAAATACTTTATTGCAGTTTCCAGTACTAAGGATAAAGGAAAATATGAAGAGTATACAGTACCGGCTGCCACATGGGCAATATTTTATGGAGAAGGAAGTAATCAATCTATTCAGCATTTGGAACAGCGTATTGTCACGGAATGGCTGCCAACCTCTGGATATGAATATGCCAATGCTCCTGACATTGAAGTGTACATAAGCCCAGATCCTCAAAAGGCAAAGTACGAGGTATGGATTCCAATAACAAGAAAATAAGTATAATGGGGGTACTATGGAAGAGAAATTTACGTTTTTTTTGCAAACAGTAGATGGAAGATTTACAGACTTCGTGATGGAGATTAATAATTATTTAACAGAAAAAGGCTGTAAATGTGACGTCAAATCTTCTAAAACAGGATATTTAGTGTCTTATATATTAACTAGTAACAAGAGAACACTTGCAAGCTTTGTAACCCGTAAGACAGGAATGAAGCTTCGCATTTATCCAGAGCATATTAGTGAGTACCAAAGTTATTTAGATACCTTACCGATGAAAATAAAACAGGATATCCGTAAGTCATCTGTCTGTAAGCGTCTCATCAATCCAGAGGACTGTAATCCAAAGTGTGTCATGGGTTATACATTTACCATGGATGGGGAAAATTATATTAAGTGTCGCTATATGGCGTTTATGCCAACTTTAAGTGATGAGAATAACTCATATATCAAACAATTTTTAGAGCATGAACTGTCTAGAGCGAAATGCTAATAAACCCATAGCATGGACACGTGAAAATCTCTGTGTTAGAATAAAGGCAAGATGATTAAATGAAATGATAATCTTTCGTGAGGTATATTATGCCAAAGGTAACTACAGAGTATAAAATAAAAAAGAAGCAACTCATAATAGAAGCTATGGTAGAGGTTCTACAGCGAAAACCTCTTTATGAGATAACGATGCTAGATGTAATTCAAGAGGCCAAGTTATCTAAGGGAGGCATATACCTATATTTTTCTGATATTGATGAATTGTTGATTGAGACGATTAACTATCTTGTAGAAAAGCATAGTGTTATTGAGTTTGTAAAGGAAGACTTAAGTGGGGATGTGGAATCTGATTTATTGATGATATTTCAGAAATTGGGAGATTACATGGAGTCCTGTCCTCCTATTATAAGTAAATTACGCTCGGAACTAGTTATATATATTACCAATTACCCTGAAAAGACAGATAGATATAAATCGACACTTGTACTACAAGAAACTGGGGAGCAGTTTATGAAAATGACTGCTTGGTTAATTCAAGATGGAATTGTTAAGAAGGTGTTTAGGCAAGATATTAATATGGATGTTGTATTGATGAATATATCAGTCTATTTAGATGGTATGTCAGAAGCAGTAGTTAATTCTGTAGTATATAAGAACGGATTCTTGCAGTTTCCTATAAAAGATTATTTACAACAGTTTATACAAAGCTTCATTCAGTATTTGAAATAAAATGAGACACGAGTCATTATTATATTGACAAAGCGGTAGATCTCCCCTACAATATAAATGAGAGTTATCTCATTTATATTGTAGGGGAAGTTTGTTATGAATCGAAAAATCAAACAGTATTTGTTGTTTACCTTTGTGCTTTCCTGGAGCTCATGGGGACTTCTAATATTGGCTTCGGTATTAAATTTGAATTATCTTACATATGGAAATCCAACGGGAATGGTACTTTTTATTCTAGGTGGTTGTTCGCCAGCAATTTGTGGAATCATTATACATAAGAGAAATAGTGAAAAAGAGGAATTTCACTTATTTATGAAGAGCATAACTGGTGTTAGGCATTCTCTCTGGTCTTACTTATATGCCATAGGAGGAGCCTTGCTAATTCTATTTGTGCCAGTTCTGTTTGGGTATGGTTCTATGAAAAAACCTATTTATCTAGGGTTCGTCATGATTCTTCCAATGATTATAGGTGGAGGTCTTGAAGAAATAGGTTGGAGAGGCTTATTGCTGCCAGAGTTAGAAAAGAAGCTATCTCACAGTTTATCAACACTACTTGTAAGTATTGTCTGGGCATGCTGGCATGTTCCATTGTGGTTTATAGAGGGCAGTAATCAGCAAAGTATGAATTATGGTTGGTTTTGTATCTATGCAATTGCCTTATCCTTTTTTATAGGCTCTGTTCGTTATGTATCCCAAAGTATCTTTATGGCAATTCTAGCACATGGAGCAATTAATGGATTTTGGGAGGTCATAGAGCCTAGTAAGGACTATGCAGTCTCTATTGTACTTATAATCATAGTAGGCGTTCTTACCTTGGCAATTGACAATAGAGGTAAGAAAGCAGTGAGAAGGCCATAAAGTTGTAAAAAAGAAATCCACTAAATGTATAGAACCTATATACACTTAGTGGATTTTATTATTTTATATGCTTTTTAATAGCATCAAAACTTTCTTTGCTAATTACATGCTCTAATTTACAGGCGTCCTCAAGGGCGATTTCTTGTGGTACCCCAAGCTTTATCAACCAGGAGGAGAGAAGCTCGTGACGCTCATATATCATTTCCGCAATTGCTTTTCCAGTTTCAGTTAAATAAATATAACCGGCATCTGTAACGGTAATATGCTGCTTTTCTCTAAGATTTTTCATGGCAATACTGACACTAGATTTTTTAAAACCTAATTCGTTGCTAATATCCACAGCACGGACTACAGGAAGCTGTTTACTTAATACCAGTATGGTTTCTAGGTAGTTTTCGGCGGATTCGTTTGTATTGTTCATTTATCTTCACCTCATTTTACATGTTAGATATAACTAAACTAAGTAAGTATATCATATATCATAAAATTAATCAAATCCATTACAAATATTTGGTAAGTGATAAAAAGTATCAACTATGTTATTGACAACTAATGGTAGTTAAACTAAACTAACTATAGTATAAAAATGAAAACATTTCTCATTATCAAAAGGAAAGAGGATGATAGTATGCCATTATCTATGGTTCAAGCAGGAGTACCGAATGTTATAAGAAAAATTGGTGGTAAAGAAGAAACTCGTAGATTTCTTAAAAATCTTGGATTTGTTACTGGGGGTAGTGTGACTGTTGTATCTGAGATGGGGGGAAATCTTATTGTTAATGTGAAAGATGCAAGAGTCGCTATTGGAAAAGAGATGGCAGGTAAAATTCATGTTAGTTAATGATTTTCAAGCCGTAAGATTAGGCTTTAAATAAAGAGGTTTGAAAGGTGGAGAAGAGTATGACATTGAGAGAAGTTGGGATCGGAGAGTCAGTAAGAGTGAAAAAACTAACCGGTGAAGGGCCTATAAAGAGAAGAATTATGGATATGGGAATAACCAAAGGTGTTGAAGTGTATGTGAGGAAAGTAGCACCCCTTGGAGATCCTGTTGAGGTTACCGTTAGAGGGTATGAATTGTCTCTTCGGAAAGCAGATGCAGAATTGATTGAAATAGAATAATTTTTTTGACTTATGGTTAGAATAGACTAACATAAGAAAGTTACATCTAATCCTAGAGGAAAATTTAGAAAAGAATCACTAAATATTAATGAAAAGGAGTGAAAACATGTCAATCAAAATAGCATTAGCAGGAAATCCCAACAGTGGTAAGACAACATTATTTAATGCATTGACAGGTTCTAACCAATTTGTAGGAAATTGGCCAGGTGTTACTGTAGAAAAGAAGGAAGGTAAGTTAAAGTCCAAGTATAAAGGTAAGGTTACAGAGGATGTTATTATTATGGACTTACCAGGGATTTATTCCCTATCTCCTTATACCCTAGAGGAGGTCGTTTCAAGAAATTATTTAATTAGTGAGCGTCCAGACGCCATTTTAAATATTATCGATGGCACTAATATAGAACGTAACCTATATTTATCCACCCAATTGATGGAACTTGGAATCCCTGTAGTAATGGCAATAAATATGTTAGATGTTCTTGAGAAAACGGGGGATAAGATACATATTGATGAATTAAGTGAAAAGCTTGGTTGTGAAGTTCATGAGATATCTGCTTTAAAAGGGACAGGAATTGACAAAGCAGCAGAAAGTGCTGTAAATGCAGCTATCAGACAAAAACATCATATCCCTGTTCATGCATTTGCAAAAGAAGTAGAAGATGTAATAGAACAGGTTGAGGAAAAATTGATAGGAGTAGTAGAGGAAAGCCAGAAGCGTTTCTTTGCTATTAAACTACTTGAACAGGATGAGAAAATAGGAGAAATTAATAACCAGCTTCCTGATGTATCTTCCGAAATAAAAATCTTAGAGGAGGCTATGGATGATGATGTAGAGAGTATCATTACCAATGAACGTTATGTATACATCTCTTCTATTATTGGTGTGTGCTGTACAAAAGCTAGAAAAAATAAACTTACAACCTCTGATAAGATAGACCGTATTGTTACCAACAGATGGTTAGCATTACCGATTTTTGCGGGCATTATGTTCTTAGTTTATTATATTTCTGTTACTACAGTTGGTACCTGGGCTACAGATTGGGCTAATGATGGAGTGTTTGGTGAAGGCTTTAGCCTATTTGGATTGTGGATTCCTGGTATTCCTGTTCTAGTCACCAATGGACTAGAAGCACTTAAGGTTGCAGGATGGCTACAAAGCCTCATTGTAGATGGTATTGTTGGAGGTGTAGGAGCAGTACTTGGCTTTGTACCTCAGATGTTAGTATTGTTTGCATTCTTGGCCTTTTTAGAGGCTTGTGGTTATATGGCCAGAGTTGCCTTTATTATGGATAGAATCT
>JAEZQN010000253.1 GCA_023441145.1 Bacillota bacterium | reverse complement strand
ATCGTAAATAGGCTCCCAAAACTCTTTACTTCTTGCTATATTGTTCTCATATAATCTAGACTGGGATTCATGCATGGCCATTGAAGCCCCTGTACCAGCTAAGGTTAAGGTTAATTTATCACTTACCCCTAACTCATAGATTCCATGCCCTCCTTCATGTATAGCACTAAAAATAGAGCCTATAAACCCATTCTTTGAAAAATGGTTGGTAATACGCACGTCCTTATTATGCAGGTTTAACGTAAATGGATGTGCACTCTCTGCCAATACTCCTTTTGTAAAATCAAACCCAATGTATTCTAAAAGAAAGTGACAAAATTCCTTTTGTTTCTCTATATCATACTCTGCAAAGACAAAATCATCATTTATTTGCGCATGCTTCTCTTCTACTTTTTTTATCAGTGGAACAAGTTCCTTCTTTAAATAATCAAAAAACTCATCTAAATCCTTAGTGGTTAAAGTAGGCTCATACTCTTGAAGAAGCACATCATAAGGATTCTGTCCCTCTTTTTTTTGGTAGGATGCAAACTTTTTCTTATAATCAATGACCTTCTTTAGCATAGGTGCAAATGACTTAAAATCATTATTCTTTCTGGCTCTAGCCCAAGATAAGGAGCTTTTTATGATTAACTCATGGTACTCACTATACTCTTTGGCGGGTATACATCTTATACGATCTAAATTAACTCTAAGCTGGTGAAGTACAGCCCTCTCTTCTTTAGACAGCATATCCTTCGCTTCTGGTTTTTCTAACTCTACTAATAACTTTTCTGTTTCGGGATCTAATAAGGTTTCATAAAATTCATTGGATAAGATTCCAACTATCCTTCCTGTTTGTTCTTCAGATTTCTCTGGGGCTAATGTCTCCATATCCCAGTGATATAGCTCTAAGGTGCTGTTAATTGCCGCTAATTTTTCTAATGTAGGTCGTAACTTCTCGTATAAATGACTCATATTCTCATATCCCTTCCATTCATTTTCAAGCCCATTTTCCGTTTGTCTTTTTAGTATAACCCATCTACTTAAAAAGTATAGCATACATCATGTTTACAGCAATATAACCTTGCATATTTTTATAATCAGGGTTACTATATACAAAAAGGTTTTTGAACCAACTTACAAGTTATAGGAATCTAATAGAAGAGAGGAATACCATATGAAACTTTGGGGCGGACGTTTTACCAAGGAAACCAACCAACTAGTACATAATTTTAATGCATCTATTTCCTTTGATCAGAAATTCTTTAGACAAGATATTAAAGGAAGTATAGCCCATGTAACAATGTTAGCAAAACAAGGCATTCTAACTGAGATGGAACGTGATCAGATTATTGAAGGACTGACAGCCATCTGTACGGAGATTGAAAATGGCACTTTAGAAATAGATGGCACTTATGAAGATATTCATAGCTTTGTAGAGGGACACTTGATTGAAAGAATTGGGGATACTGGTAAGAAGCTACATACTGGAAGAAGCCGTAACGATCAGGTTGCGCTAGATATGAAACTTTATACAAGGGATGAGATTAAGGAAATTAATGAGCTTCTAAAAAATCTCTTGGTGGTCCTTAATAAAATGATGCACGCACACTGCGACACCATCATGCCAGGGTTTACCCATTTACAAAAGGCTCAGCCAATTACCTTAGCTCACCACCTAGGTGCTTATTTTGAAATGTTTAAAAGAGATAGAAGTCGTCTTTTAGATACATTAGAGAGAATGAATACCTGTCCATTAGGTTCAGGGGCCTTAGCCGGTACTACCTATCCGTTAGACCGTAGCTATACCGCTTCTCTCTTAGAGTTTAAAGAAGCTACTTTAAATAGTATGGACTCTGTATCCGACCGAGATTACTTAATTGAGCTACTTAGCGGATTATCTATTATTATGATGCATTTAAGTCGTTTCTGTGAGGAAATCATTCTTTGGAATTCCAACGAATATCATTTTGTAGAATTAGATGATGCTTACTCCACAGGAAGCAGTATTATGCCACAAAAGAAGAATCCAGATATTGCAGAGCTTGTGCGTGGGAAAACTGGTCGTGTATACGGCTCCTTAACCTCACTTTTAACCACCATGAAAGGTATTCCTCTAGCCTATAACAAGGATATGCAGGAAGATAAGGAGCTTACCTTCGATGCCATTGATACGGTAAAGGGTTGTATTGCTTTATTTACAGGCATGATTGACACGATGCATTTTAACAAATCCGTGATGGAGGAAAGTGCGAAGAAGGGCTTTACGAATGCTACCGACGCTGCGGATTATTTAGTGAAAAATGGGGTGCCATTTAGAGATGCTCATGGCATCATCGGTGAGATTGTTCTTTACTGCATCGACAAAAACATCAGCATCGAAGATATGTCTTTGGAGGAAATGCAGGCAATCAGCCCAGTATTTAAGGAAGACATCTATGAAGCGATTAGCCTAGAGACTTGTGTGAATACACGTAATACCATTGGTGCACCAGGAATCGATGCTATGAAGCTTGTATTAAAAGCAAATGACGAGTATTTAAAATAGGTAAAAGTTCTCCAAGGGGGGATGTCACACTGTGAACTTAGTGTGACATCCCCCCTTAGGTTTAAGCAGGCGGCTCTAGCCAAATCCATGAAACGCAAGCTTTCGCATGGATTGACCACGTAATGGTACGTAAGGCCTGATGGTGAGGGAGGCTGGGATAGCTTTAAAAATTACAGGAATGAAATGTATACAGTGCTGAAGCAAGAAACTTCCTATCCTTCAGTAGGACACGATTCGCTATAAGATAATAAGAGGCACAAAGCATCGACAAAGGGAGTCTGCTTTGTACCTCTTATTTCCTTATCTGCAATCGAACTTTATTGATGCATTAGCCTAATCCGTATAGGCTAAGTTTTATTATAATGAATAAATGGGTTAGATAAAGATGGCGATGTAACTAAAAATTTAAAAATCCTAAATCCTCTAATAAAAGCTTGATTCCGATCAGAATTAAGATACATCCACCGGCAAGTTCTGCTTTTGACTTATAGCGTGCTCCAAAGACATTACCAATCTTTACTCCAGCAATGGATATGATAAAGGTGGTAATACCAATAATTGTAATAGGAGTAATGATAGGAATCTTACGAAGTGCAAAGCTTACCCCAACTGCCAATGCATCTATACTAGTGGCAACAGCAAGTATAAGCATTGCTCTAAATCCAAAACATGGACAATAATCCTCTTCTCCGTCACAGTCTCCATAAGCTTCCCTAATCATATTAATACCTATTAGTACTAATAGAATAAAAGCAACCCAATGATCAAAGCTTTCTATTTGCTCACGAAAACCTACCCCTAGTCCATATCCAATTAGGGGCATCAGTGCCTGAAATCCACCAAAATATAGTCCAACAATTAGAGCATGTTTAATAGACATTTTTTTTACGGATAGCCCTTTGCAAATAGCTACAGCAAAGGCATCCATTGATAAACCAACACCAATAAAAAATATCTCCAGTAAACTCATTTCTCTTTCCTTTCCTACTACACTTTATCATTTTATGTTTTTTTCTAGTCATTCATACATGAAACTGGCATAAAAAAAGACCTATCTGTAGCCTTATGCTACAGACAAGTCTCATTATTTAAAACAAAGCCAGATAACCCTCGTTATCAGTATGTTGACTAAGTTACACAGAATACTCTGTGCTAACTACTCCCTTATCCTTTGTCTATTATAATTGATATTTTTTCTCAGGTCAACCAATTCTTTACACCGTAATCTTATCTAGAATTCCAGTTAAATAGGCTAGGACTATGCCATAATTAGACATTGGAACCTCTTGGTCTTTTGCTCGATTAATGCGAGACATGACATACTTTCTGTTAAACATACAGGCTCCACATTGAATCACTAAATCATACTGAGTTAAGTCTGCTGGGAAATCCGTTCCACTAACTACCTCCACAGTAAGTCCTGCCCCTATTCTCTGCTTTAGCATCCGTGGAAGCTTTTCTCGCCCAATGTCCTCTGCCAACGGAGCGTGGGTACAACACTCTGCTATAAGAACCTTTGAATCCTCTGTTAACTTTTCAAGTATTTTAGAACTCTTTACGTAGTAATTGATGTCTCCCTTATAGGCTGCAAATAAAGTGGAGAATGAGGTCAACAAGCTCTCTGCTGGCTTCTTCTCATATACGGTCTTAAATACTTGGGAATCTGTAATAATAAGCTTTGGTGGTTTTGCCATTACTTTAAGGGATTCTTCCAGTTTATCAGTGGTAACGGACATAACTAGACATTTTTTATCTAGTAAGTCTCGTAGCGTCTGAACCTGTGGCAAAATGAGTCGCCCTTTTGGCGCCTGAATATCCTGTGGCATCACAAGTAACACTAGGTCTCCTTCTTCTACTAAATCGCCAGTAATACTCTCCATCCCAAAATCTTCAGGAAGTAAGCGAACAAGTGCTTCCTTCATATCCTCAATACCGGTTCGATTCATGGCACTTACTAATAATGGCTTACTGCCGGTTTTTTGCTCAACTATATGCTTAAGCTGCTCACCATCTGTACGAATGTCCGCTTTGTTGATTACATGAAGCACTGGTGTGTTCTTTTCTTTAAAATAGGAATACCACTCTAGCTCCTTCTCCATTTCATCATCTGTGTATACTAAAACCGCAATATCTGTCTTTTCAGCAGCTTTTTTGGTCTTTTCCACTCGAACTAATCCAAGTTCTCCTATGTCATCAAAACCTGCTGTATCGATTAAAACACAGGGACCTAATCCATAGACCTCCATTGGCTTAAATACTGGATCTGTTGTTGTACCCGCAACCTCTGACACGATGGATACCTGCTGTTTTGTAAATGCATTAATTAATGAGGATTTACCACTATTTCTTTTCCCATAAAAGCCAATATGAACACGATTGGCACTTGGAGTTTCATTTAGCGATGCCATGATTACCTCCCTCTCCTTTTTGGTTAAAATCTAAAATCTCTCTTGCCTTCTTCAATATCTTTGACAAATGCTGTAGCCTTTTTCTGTACCACAGGATTTGGAATTGTCTTTAGCTGCTCCTCGATTAATGCCTCTCCCTTTTTCTTAGTATCCTCTGAAGCATAATCCTCTAGATACTCCTTTAAGGTCATTAACGCATTTGGCTGACAGCAGTTGGCAATCTGACCGGATTTACATAAGGCCATAAAACGGTCTCCGGTACGTCCCTCTCGATAACAAGCTGTACAGAAGCTTGGAATGTACCCCTGTTCTAACAACCAGTTGACTACCTGATCTAAGGTTCTCCTATCGCTGATATCAAACTGGGAGGAGTTCTCTTCTTCTGGCTCTTCCTCTACATATCCACCAACACTAGTTCTAGAACCTCCACTAATTTGAGATACACCAAGCTTTAATACCTTCTCTCTAGAAGCCTTAGACTCACGAGTGGAAATAATCATTCCGGTGTAAGGAACTGCAACACGAATAATGGCAACTATTTTCTCAAAAATCTCATCACTGATGGAATTAGAGAAATCTGCTGTATCAATATCATCGGCAGGACAGATTCTAGGAACACTGATGGTATGTGGCCCTACCCCTTTATAAGCCTCTAGATGCTCTGCGTGCATCAGTAAACCTACAAAGTCGTAACGATACATTTCCAATCCAAATAATACTCCTATGCCGACGTCATCGATACCACCCTCCATAGCACGGTCCATGGCTTCTGTGTGATAGGCATAATTGTGCTTTGGTCCTGTTGGATGTAGCTCCTCATAAGCCTTCTTGTTATAGGTCTCTTGGAATAAAATATAGGTTCCAATTCCTGCATCCTTTAATTTGCTATAATTCTCTACTGTGGTGGCAGCTATATTTACATTTACACGACGGATTGCCCCATTTTTATGCTTTATGCTATAAATTGTCTGTATGCTCTCCAGTATGTACTCAATTGGATTGTTCACTGGATCCTCGCCCGCTTCAATCGCAAGTCTCTTATGTCCCATATCCTGAAGGGCAACTACCTCTGCCTTAATCTCCTCTTGGGTAAGCTTTTTACGACGGATATGAGTATTTGAGTGATGATATGGACAGTAGGTACATCCATTGACACAGTAATTCGATAAATATAATGGAGCAAACATTACGATTCTCTGACCATACAGCTTCTCTTTAATATGAATTGCTAATTCCTTAATTGCCTCATTGGCCTCTGGGATATCACACTCTAATAAAACGGCTGCTTCTCGGTGATTTAATCCCTTACAATCTTTTGCTCTCTCAATCAATGAGAAAATCAGCTCTCTGTTGGATTTATTAGCCCTTGCATATTCTAAAGTGTCTAGTATCTCCTGATCGTTTATAAATTCCTCTGCTTTTGCAGACATAATGTCATATTTCATATGATTCCTCTTTCCTTTTGTATAATGAGTTCTAAGCCCTAGATGGAGTTTCACATCTTTTGTAATCTCCACGTTCTGATACAAGCTCATATCCAATCTTTTGTATTTTTTGCTTCAACTTATGTAGGCTCTCTGCTGCCTCTTCTCCTGTACATATTTTATCGTTGTACAACAGATATTTTTTTCGCACTCCTAAAGGTGATAGATTTGGCATTAATACATTAGCACCTGCTTTTATTCCAAGCTCTCTTCCCTCTGGGCAAATGGTTCCCAGTGCTGTCGTTGCAGGAAGCAGTATGTCATTTTTTATCAAACGTACTATACTAAGTAGAAATAGGGTTAACTCCAAATCTCCGTGAGGGTAATCTTTAAATGGTGTATCCTTATGAGGGATAAATGGCCCAAGACCTACCATCTCTGGGGAAAACTCCTGGATAAATAGCAAATCCTTCACTAGAGTTTTGATAGTCTGTCCAGGAGATCCTACCATAAAACCACAACCGGTCTGAAAACCTATTTCATGTAGATCCTTCAGGCACTGCATTCTATTAGAAAGGCTTAACTCCTCAGGATGTAGAATACGGTAATGCTCTTCATCTGCTGTCTCATGGCGAAGTAAGAATCGGTCTGCCCCAGCTTCTTTCATCGCTTCATATTCTCTATGTGTCCTTTCTCCAATAGATAAGGTAATTGCACAGTCTGGATATGTCTCTCTTATGGTACGAATCATGTCTACAAAGTTATCTGTAGTAATACCCATATCCTCACCACCCTGTAAGACAAAGGTTTTAAATCCAAGGTCGTATCCCTGTTTACAACAGGAGAGAACCTCCTCCTTGGTAAGACGGTAGCGCTCTGCGAAAGCGTTGCCTCGTCTTAGGCCACAGTAATAACAATCATTTTTACAGTAGCTAGAAAATTCCACTAACCCTCTGACATAAATCTTATTTCCATATATCCGGTCTGTGATTGCTCTTGCTTTTTTCGCGGCATATTCTCTTGTGGTAGTTGTCCATATGGTCAGTAATTCCTCGAATTCAGATTCTGATAACCTTCCCAATTTCTCTAGTCTATCCACCAACTCTAGGTCTCTTTGCTTAACCAATATCTCATCTTCCTTTCCAAATAACTTCTATCGTCCACTACACCTTGGAGTAAATGGTCTTTACATTAACCTCAGGTATCATACCAAGCTTCCCTGACAATGCCCCAATCACATCATTTGGTGCATCCATGATAACGCTAATGACAGAGACCTTTTTCTCTTGGTAAGGCAACCCCATTCTGCCTATTATGTACTGACTGTACTGGTGAAGTACCTCGTTCATTCGTTCTACAGACTCAGCGCTGTACACCATAATTCCTACAATTGCTAAACGTGTTTCCATATTACCCTCCTTTTACCTTGCCTCTCAATGCGCTTACTTTGCCTACGCTCAATGCACTTACTTTGCCTACGCTCAACTCCTAGCATCTTGCTACGCAAGACGCTAGGAGTCGCGGGCGCGCTCGGGTTTCTTACATGCAAGCATGTAGAAACCCTCACTTTGCCTACGCGAAAAAAGTCCCTTTGCCGAAACAGGCAAAGGGACAGAATAATCCAATAAATAACTAGACTTTCACTATTCTCTCGTCTTGTGACTCAGAACGAATCCTTGTCGTTTCAGCACGATGATACTTTTAAAGTTAATCGGCTTACAGTTAGGCGTACCCTTCCATTTACCATAGATAAAGATTACCATATTGTGCCATAGGTGTCAATTCCCCGACATGTACCTAATTCAAAACATTTTTAGACAGGAAATAATGCCGTTAGGCTATGGTATTTTACAGCATTCTTTACTTCTACGACAAAATCCTGTAGATCTAGACTTAAATATCTATAAAGCTCCTCGTGCCCTTGGTACTCCTTTTCTATTAGTTCTTTTAATATCTGTTTAAATAGTAGGAGTAACTCACCAGCCGACTTACTCAAACTAATCTCTTCTACTTTACGCAAGCCGTCCTGTCTTAAGGCTAACATATCCTGCTCTTTTCCTAGAAGCTCTAATATGATCTTATAACGAAGAATCGGACTACAGACATTACAAATAGCCTCCTCAAATTCATAGTCATGATACCCCATTAGTTCCTTGATTGTAGCCTCACCAATGGGATATAAAAAACTTTGCTCTAACCCAATACAAAATAAATACTGTTCTATGAGGTCTACTCCTGAAAGATTAGGAAATGACTGTAGCACTGGATAATCTAAGGTTAGCAAATGGTCCTGAGGAGAAAATCTAGCATCATACCGAAGGAAAAATTGGGGTATCCCTTTTACAACAGTATCATAATAGCACCTGTTTCCATAGGCTGAAAAATGAGGAATAAGTTGATTATAGAAAGCACTCACCTTTTTTACTTTTTCTATTACCAGTTGGTAGCCATACTCATACTGGGTTTTAAGGTCTACTTTGCCTTCAGTAGCAAGAATGCCCTGTGCCCTATCCTCTTTTTTTACCTCTTCGATACAATAAAGCACTGCCTCCATAAGTATTCTTGCTCTCTCGTAGGTTATGGAGGTACTTTCCCTACTGGTATATCGATCCGTTAGTTCGGCAACAAGAGCTAGAAGCTCTTGTTGTTCCCCTTCACTGATCATATTACTCCTCCTCATTATACTTTCCAAAGAACCTTTGGGTTCTTCCCCTTATGCCTCTAGCAAAGTCTTCAAGACTAGTATCTTCAAGATGATCTAAAGACCCCTGGCACTCTCCCTCAAATGCTTCCTTCATAAACTGAAGAAGCTCCTCATCATTTAGTTCATCTAAGCTTTCATTCTTATATAAATAGAAGATCTCTTGTAATCGTTCTATAGTCTCGACATAATTATCCTGATAAATATACGGAGAGTCACAAAATGTATAAATGAGCTTTGAAAGAATTCCCTCCTTAAATTCTACCCGTTCAAATTGACGTAGGTTATCCTTCTTACTAACCATTAGGCTTTTAGCATCCTCTTCAGAGAGAATCACTCCGAATTTCTTGGTGTAATCATTACAATCTAGTACCTTACTAAGCTCCTGTTTTTGCTTCTGTAACATCATTAACTCAAATAGCTCATCCAATCACGACACCTCCAATCATCCCCATTATAAAACGATGGTACCAAAGTGCAAGGCTTGATTTTTTCTCCATTTTGTGGTAATATATGAGTATAGGGAGTTGCAAATTTATTGCAACTCCCTATGTTTTAGTTAAACATGAGATGGATTCATAAGGCTACTCAACCGTATGCTTAAGAAGCAAGTTCAATGGAATATATAATTTCATTCCACCCTTTAGAATTGTACTCACCTATCTTTTCTAAACTACTACCATGTTCATTGGCTATGCTCTCAAACAGCTTGTAACTAGCCTGATTATCACTATTTATGGTTAATTCTAATCTGTTAAAACCTTTAAGTTTTGACTCTTCGATAATACGGTTGATTAATATAGTTGCTACCTTTTTACCTCGATAGTTAGCATCCACCACCTCTGGAATATTATCTTTTTTCAAACTCATAATTTCCATCTTCATTTTCTCCTTTAAAATCATCATATTTTACAGGGATATCACTGCCTCATACATACAGGTAGACATTTTGAATATATACACAACTTACTTATCGTCTGAGGTTACAACCTTTATCTCACTATTTTCAATAATAACAACATCTTCATTTGCAATAGTAATAAGTTCTAATTTTTCAGAATACTCATCTACAATTGCTTGTGCTTCTGCCTCAAAAGGCATACACCCATAATGAGGAACAATATAGAAATCCACTAAATTCAAAGCATCGTAATTAGTAAGTTCAGGTGCTTTAGAAGGATTATCCATTGCCTTAGAATATTCGACGTTCTTTGTTACTATAATAGAACCTGCGGACTCTCCAATATAAACTTTACCGTTCTTGACTTGTTCAATAATCAGTTTATGTGCCTCTTTTTTCTTGAGTTCCTGCAATAAGAAAAAATTATTACCACCTGAAATATAGATATAATCATTTGCTTCCAACTTAGTAGCTATTTCCTCTATTGTAGCCGTTGATATTTCTAATTCCTCTACTATCAACCCGCAACTTTCTAATGCTTCCTTGCCCATCGCAACATAAAAGTTTACTTCTTCCACGATACTTGCTGTTGGAATAAACGTAACTTTTTTGCCAACCTCTGGTTTTTCAAAATTCTTAAATACATTAACAGTATCCTTAAATGACGATGTTAAATATAATCTCATTACTTTCCCCTCTTATCTTTAATTTTACAAATACGCAACATTCAACATAATATAACAGTTATTACCAATCTTTAAATATGTAGTTTATATTAGCATATTGATCTCAAAAACTCAACATACCCTAGTTTCTGTATTCTACTGTTTTATAGGTTAATCATCCAATGTTAAAAACTATTGCTCATTTATTTTTTTACTACTTGGAATTCTTCCTTATCATTTACTGTTAGTTTTATATACAATTACGCGCTAAATCATAAATTTACCTCCAAGGCTACGCCAAACATCTTCTCCGCTAAAAAAGCTGAACATTTCATAAGTACTACGAATGTTCAGCTTCTTCTTAGTGAGTAAATTACATGACCGCCTGCGCTTTTTGGCTCTAGTGCATAAAAGATATTTCTTTTTACAGGACCAGTATACCCCGTTTTTTTATATCCCCCCACCTTATTCATTATGTACTAATACTTTTATTCTTCACTCATCTCTACCTTATTTACGAAGTCCATTCGATAAATCTCAGCTCCGTGATCTTTAATTACCGTTGCTTTTGTAATACGAACTGATAAAATACAGCAATTCTCATCCTGTTCATTGTTCGCTTCATCATACCATATAGCAAAAACTGTGCGGAGCTTAGTCCTTAATTCTGCATTTCTAGGATCTAATACCCAACCAAGGTTTTTACCTATTCCATGACCGGATACCACTGGTCGTAAACCGAAAACGCAACATCTGGGTTTTGTGCTATCTGCAGCATTTTACTTGATTTGGCATAAGTAACAACATAAAACGCTCCATCTTCATAATAAGCATCCACATCACGAACATAAGGCTGAGGTTTTCCGTCATCATTTACTTCCATTCCGATGGTTGCAAGGGAGATAAGATTGTCCTTACCATTACCACATCTTTCTTCAATCAATTGTAACCCTTCTTCATACTTGCTCATTTACAATACCTCCTGACTTATTATTTTATCTTTTTTTGAAAGGAATCCACATTTCCATATACGCCATTTCAGATGAATTAGCATAATATATCTCTGGAAAAAATCCATCCACAATCAAACCATGTTTTTTAAGCCAAAAACGTGTATATTGCATCATCTTGCCTTGAGACTCCCATAATTGCTTAACATTCTCTGCCTCAAACTCACAAACGACATATTCCCTCACAGGCAGTTGCCAGCTTACAAAACGGGAATCTTCCACACCCAATTCTACCTCTGCACCAACAAAATAAGTTGAATAACCTTCTGGGGCATCACCATGATAGGAAACACCGACTATACGTCCACCGGGTATGGACAAAATCTCTTTGCTAACATCCCAAAACCTCTGTCAAATAGCAGCGGGTTCGCAAATTTCTGTCCGTTCACCCAACATCATACCTCTCTTAAAGCGCCAAATATCTTTCACTCCTAGAAAATTAATTGGTTCGTCAAGTGTTTTGTGGTTATATAGCAGCACCAGTCCATCGCTAATTATTGGTATGCCTTCACCAACCATAACATAATTAAATAATAAATTAGGCTTATCAATATGGTTTAAAACCACAGGATGATTGCGGTATTGCATAGGAGTGATC
>JAEZQN010000039.1 GCA_023441145.1 Bacillota bacterium | reverse complement strand
AATCATCATTATGAACAATCAGTGTAGGGTAGTCTCCACCAAAATTGGCGGCAAGACCATCAATAGTACAAATTTTAATGATGCCTCCACCGAGGGAAGATGCTATGACAGTGATTTCTTTTGTTTTCTTACCAGAAAGTATGAGCTGGCAACTATTTGGGTGAACTCCTTTAAGGACGATTGGGTGGAATTGAAACTTCAGGCCAGCCTTCTTAGCATGGTCAAAGCTGTCAGGGATTCTTGTATCATCTGGCTTCATGCCAAGTAAACCAGCTACAAGAGCTCGGTCTGTTCCATGCCCTTGAGCCGTTTTTAAAAAGGAACCATGAAGGTAGATGGCTGCTTTCACCACTGGTTCACCAAGGAGCTGCCTCGATACATAGCCAATTCGACAAGCACCAGCAGTGTGGGAACTTGAGGGACCTACCATAACAGGTCCTAATATGTCAAATATATTCATAATTCATCCTCGCTTTATAAAATGGATTAGTAACCTTTGGTCTATTAATAGTATTATTATTTTTTCAATAATTACTAAAGAGTTTTACAAAATATTGACGATATACCAGTCAGTGATAAATATATAATTTATAATTTGACATAATTTAGACATTTTATGTTTGTATAATTTAAATTATAGGGTTAAACTTGATATTAATAAAAATAATGTTGAAAGTAGGAGGGGGCTCGATCCAAGGTGAAAAAACTAAGACAGATTATATTTATTGCAGTATTTTGTCTTGTAGGTTGCTCTTTCTTCTCAAACGCTGGGCAAGTTCAAGCAGCAACGAAGAAGATAACAAAAATCTCAATAACGAATGTAATTAGCAGTAAACGGACTATGGCAAGAGGCAGTTCATTGACACTTAAAACATCCATTGCACCGTCCAATGCTACATATAGAAAATTAAAATGGACAAGTTCTAAGCCTTCAGTGGTATCGGTAAATGCAAATGGCAAGGTATATGCCAAGAAAAATGGTACGGCTGTTATAACAGCTACTGCTAGAGATGGAAGCAAGAAAAAGGCTTCTGTTACGATTACTGTAGGAACTATGGTAAGTAAGGTTAAGATTACTACACCAGCAAATAAGACTCTTTTTGTGGGCAAGGGATTTAATCTAGCTACCAGTGTATCACCATCCAAAGCTAGTAATAAAGGTCTAATATATAGTTCTTCCAATACAAGTGTAGTTGCAGTATCTAAAAAGGGTTATGTCTTAGCTAAGGGTGTTCCTAAAGGTAAAAAAAGCGCTACTGCAGTCATTACTGTTACGGCAGCAGATGGTAGTGGAAAATATGCCAAGTATAAGATAACAGTGGTCCAACCGGTAACTACCATAAAGCCAAAGACTAAACAAATAGTGACAACCCCAGGAAATGTCGTATCTGCTTCTTGTGGTGTAAGTCCAAGTAATGCTTACAAAAAAAACTTAAGCTATAAGTCATCCAATAGCAAGGTTGCTATAGTAAATAAAAATGGAACCATAAAGGCAGTAGCTGTGGGAAGTGCTAACATTACAGCTAGTACTACAGATGGTTCCGGTGTTAAGACAAGTATAACAGTAAATGTAGTAGACTCTGCTACTACAATAGCGGTACCGACTACAGTTCAAAACCTTGTACCTTCTGAGACATATCAATTAAATCCGGTAATTGCACCTAGTGAAGTAGCAGCATTGGGGGCTACCTATACTTCTAGTGATACTAGTATCCTAACGGTAACAGAGTCTGGTGTTGTAAAAGCAAAAAAAGCGGGCAGTGCTTTTATCTACGTCAAAGCAAAAGATACGGTTGCAACAACAGCTACTGTGCAGTTTAATGTAAAAAATTATGAAGATATTACTTATAGCCCAAGCCAATTTGCTGCTCATATGGGAAGTATTTATGTGGCACCTTCTAACTCTATTCCGTCCTATAAGGCGGCAGGAGAGAGTGGAAAGTTCATGGGAATAGAGTGTGATGTTCAAGAAACAAAGGATGGAGAGTTTGTATTGCTTCATGATGCCGACATTTCCTCCAGGACAAATGGTAGTGGAGCAGTAAATAAGCTTACTCTTGCCCAGATACAAAATGCAACCATGAACAAGGGAACTAACATCTCTATGTATCCAGGGCTTACCATACCAACGTTAAAAGATTATTTATATCTATGTAAGGTATATGGAATGAGGCCTGTACTTCATGTCAAGAGTATTAGTAATCTTCAAAACCTTGTGAATTTATTAAACGAGGTAGGGATTAAAGACCAAACGATAATTACTGGTAGTTTAACCTATATGCAAAAGTTCAAAGCTCTTGATCCTAGCTTAAATCTTTATTGGTTGTGTTACCTAACGGATGGGAATATAGAAACAGCAGCATCCTTAGGAATTCATTTAAATGTAGATTATAGTAGTTATGTGACGCAAACTAGAATTGAAAGAGCACATGCACTTGGTTTAAAAGTTGGGGCTTGGACTGTGAACAGTATGTCTGTAGCAAAGAAATTATTTAATAAGGGCATTGACTTTGTAACCACAGATATGTACGATGACATAAAGTTTTAACATGTCATCATAATATGCTTGATATCGTATAGTAGAAAGGGGTTTTCATTTTATTGGAAATCCCTTTTGTTTTATTGACATTAATAATATAGTAAAATGCAACGAAATAAAACTTACTTGTGATGAAAGAGATAATGCTAAGTTTAATTACTTAAAATGAGAATTTAGGGAGAGATGAGAATGATTATTGCATCAAAAAGACTAATGTTAAGAGAATATACACTTAAGGATTTTGATGCATTATTTGAAATTGTATCAGATCCTGAAACTATGCAACATTATCCAAAGCCTTTTGATGAAGAACGTACAAGAAATTGGATTGAATGGAATCTTCAAAATTACAAAGAATATGGCTTTGGGCTGTTATCTTGAAAGAAACAGGTGAATTTATAGGTGATTGTGGAATCACCATGCAAAATATTGATGGTGAATTACTTCCGGAGATAGGTTATCACATCCATAAGAAGTATTGGAGAAGAGGATATGGTAGTGAAGCTGCAAGAGCAGTTAGAGACTGGGCGTTTGAGAATACGACATATGATTGTTTGTATTCTTATATGAAATATACAAACATTGGCTCATCTTCTACTGCTATTGCAAATGGTATGAATAAGGTAAAGGAATATCAAGACGATAAAAATATCATTTCATATGCTTACGCAATTACACGAGAAGAATGGAAAAACGTACGAACTAAAAGTTGAGCCGTTTACATTCTTATAAATCATATCACTTAGACACAACAAAAAAACCACACCCAATTGGTTGTGGTTTTATACTGGGCTAGCAGGATTCGAACCTGCAGATACTGGAATCAGAATCCAGGGCCTTACCATTTGGCGATAGCCCATCAGCAAAATCTATTATATATGATGAAAGAGAAAAAAGCAAG
>JAEZQN010000243.1 GCA_023441145.1 Bacillota bacterium | reverse complement strand
ATCTTATTGGTATACCCAATTCTTTTATTGGCTCACTTAGTGAAACACTATATTTTGTCTTTTTATATGAACCAGTTGGAGCATATAATTCTTTCATTGGCTCATTTAATGAAACAATATATTTTTCAATTTTATATGGCCCAATTGGAGCATCTAGTTTTTCAATTGGATCACTTATCCATGCAACATATTCTTGTTTGGAGTATGGTTCAATATCAATTTGCTTTATGATAGGAATTGGCTCTAATACCGCCTCATATGGATCCATTTGAGCACTTTCTATCCTCTCCATTTGCTCAACAAATGCAACCCTGTTTCTATAAGAATCCAAATCATTTTCATACTGTATCCGTTGATTATCATTTAGCAAGGATATTTTTTCATCATCTAGTAATTCAAATGGCATAATACTCCCTCCTCATTTTAAAATTAATATACCAGTCATAGCCGTGTACCCATAGCTATGACTGGTTTTTGTGTTATTTTCCGCTTATGCTATTGGCAATTTGTTTATCAACAGATTCAAAGTTTGAGCGGTTTGCCTCTAGCAAATCCGACATGCCTTTAATAGCCCCTGGAAGATCTGTAACAACATATGTATTCACATCCCCGTCAATAAACGTTTTGAGTGCGTCTTTTGCTTCCCCTTCCATTTCAGCTATTGCACTATTTAAATTTTTAACAAACTCTTCTCCTGCAGTTTTGTATGATTGAGATAATGTAGTAATTTTAGTTACTGCATCTGTTACATTTTGATTTACTATTCTACAACCAGCCATAATCCTTCTCCTTGTTATTATTTTTTATTTCCCTCAGCAAGTTGGTCATCCAAACCATCTGTGTCTGGAATAGCTTCTAATGTTCCTTGTACGATGTCATGTAGCGCTGTAATCAGTTTTGTCAAATTATCACCAACAGCAGGTTCAATTTTATTGGTGTAAAAAAACTTAAATCCATCTGCTGCATTACCACTGAAACTGCCAGGAATCAGTGAATTCACTGTATCAGTCAGTTCAGTATGTAAATTGTTTGTGCTTGTTTGATACTCTTCAATTACACTTAATGCATTTTTCATCATTTCAGGTGTAATATTGACAGCACCAGTTTGTCCCATTGCCATAAATAACTCCTCCTAATAAATTAAAATTTAATACTTTCATTAAGTTCTTCAAACTTAGAGAAAACGTCCTTATAATACTCTGTCCCGATAATCTTGGTCAGTGTATCTGATATATGTCCAATCACAAGTAAAAGCTTGTCAATTGGATCAATTAAAACTGACTTTGCAGTTTTTTTAACCTCATTTCCAGCAGGTGTTACTAATGCCGTAGTTAAATCCAGATACATAGACTCAAGTGTTTCTTTTAAGGCCTCTGTTCTAGTTTTAAGTGTAATCAGTGCCTCTGATGCTGTGTTAAATGCTTCTTCATTAAGCTTAATATCCCTTGACAGCTCCAACTTTACTCATCTCCTGACTTAGCTTCATTTATTTTATCAAGTAAGGATTCTCTTACGTTCTTGGATAAGAGCCCGCATAAGTTCTCTGCTTCATCATATTTACCCATGTCAATATAACACTGAATACGAAATGTAATCGCCATGATATCTGTTGGGTCTTTTATCATAATGTTTCTAAAATATTTCTGTGCTTCATTATATTTTTCTGATGTTTCTGGTGCCCCAATCTCTCTCATAGCGTTTGCTTCCATATATACACCAATATATATATTCTGAGGCTTTTCACTTGCTTGTAATTTTCTTGCATACTCAATAACTTTTGTATACTCTTTTTTCAATGTATAAGCGCCAATATAAAGTCTGTTTATCTGATCTCTTATATCAGGACTATAATCGATCTCTTCTGACTCATCCAACGTATAGTTCTCTACCTTATCTTTTGGCTCTTCCTCTATTTCAGTAAAGTATTCTCTGCTACCCTCATCATCTGGTACAATACTTTCAACCAGTTCTTCTAATCCAAAATCACCATATTTATCTATGATACGGTTCCTGTCTTCCTGTAACATGTCTTCCACTGCATACTCTGTCAATTCTTCCATATGGAATTCAGGAACAACTACTTGAAAACCATTATTGTAAGCATTGGAAGGATTTTGTGCTGCATTCAGACATTCAATAATTAAATCCGGTTTCTCAAGTTGCTGATATATTTCTGCAGCATTAATGTAGCACTCCATAACATCAACTGGTGTTGGTTTTATAGTTTTTAAAGCTTTATCAATAATTGCAATGGCTGTATCATAATGCTCTTTATTATGATCTAAGTTATATTTTTCCAGCTCCAAATTCATACAGTCAAAGTAGTACTGCATTGAAATGGTTGCATACTTCTCTGCTTTCCCTAGTTCCTTCTCTGCAGCTTCTAATCTCTTTGCTTGAACTAGCAATGTGTAAGCAATTTGATACCCTCGATAATCAGAAGGTGAGACAAGCTTTATCTGATTCGCTGTTAAAAGCCCATTGCGAATATCATCCTTTATACCATAAATAATAGCTTTTCGTTGAAGAATATCGATATCCACACCCATAATCTGTTCTGCTTTACTCAAGTTGATGAGGGCATCATCATACCTTCCTATATCAAAACAAATAATTCCAAGTATGTTATACAATTGAACAAGATTCTCTGCTGTACACCCTAGTTCTTCTGCCTTCGCAAAGTTTTTCATTGCTTCTGCAATCTTCTCTTTGCTTGCCAATGCATACCCTAAATCAAAATAACGATTTCCGTTATTAGGGTCGTACTTTATCGCTATGCTATAATTTTTAATGGCTTCATCATAATTTTCATTAGACATATAGGCATTAGCAGCACATTTATATGTATTGGAATTTCTAGGTTCTAGTTTAATTGCTTCCTCCGCCAGTCTTAAAGCTTTATCATTTTCTTCATTTAGAAAGGCAAGGTTAGAATTAGCGATTAGTTCTTTTACATTCATAAATATTAATTCCCTTCTCTATCAAATTTTATAAAGTGAATCATTAATCCTCTTCACTCATTTTTCTACTGTAATACTCCATATCGATTGAAGCACTACTCCTAGTAGAACGCCAATCATCCATACTTATTCTTGTTGAAGCAATCTTACTAGTGAGTTCTTGTAGCTTAGTTTGCGCACTGCTTAGTTGAGCCTTCAGTTCAATTATTTTGGTACTAAGTTTATTCTTCTTTACTTTAAGTGTCTCTACTATAGATTTTAATGTACTTTTTGTCCCAGTAATTTCCTCACTAAAAACAGTGTCTAGATTCTTAACAGTGACTTTATCAGAACTAACCATACTAGTGTAATTAGTTGATGCACTGGCTGTTGATTGTACAACCTTATTCAACTTACTATTTAAATCCGTCTCGTTTTTTATAATATCGCATACATCTTCATAAGCTTCTTCATGATCCTTAATCTTGGTTTTAAGCATATTTATTAAGTTAACCGTATTTCTCTTTTCTACTTCATATTCATTTATGCGATTCTGACAGCTATTAATTTGAGAACAGGCATTGTAATATCTGCTTCTTGCACAATCATAATAGTACCCGTAATCCATGATTATCCTCCTTTACAAGTTTAGATGATCTTCTTTTAACTTATAATGCGCTCTTGTAGTATTACAACTTACCAAAACATATGAAGAAGAGCATAGTCTGTAATACATATTTATAATATTTTTCATTATATTTATTTATGAGTATATTAATTTTAGAAAATTATACCATTATTTTCCAATTTAATCAACATAATATTAACCTTATAATTAAAATAATAACCAATTTTTTACATCTTCTTTTGCAATGAGCAAATAAAAAGGAGATATCCCAAAACTCATATAGTCTAAGTTATCTCCATTAATCAATTTAATTTTTAGTAGTTAAGCCTTGTGTAGACACATAATTATCTAATAAATATAGTGTTACTTTGTAGTGCACTCCTTCGTTTTCTACAGTGAATTTATTACTTGTCCCTTTTATAAACCTAAGTTACTAAATGAACACTTTGTTTACTCCCGGAGTACTTTCATCTGCAACAAATCCCTTATGTACCTGTCAAATAATTCATACTCCCCACTAATAAACCATCATTTCGTTAAAAGATTATTTCTTATACATATTTTTAAATTCTACAAAATTACTCTCATGATAAGGTAATAATTTCTCTTTATTATTTACAAGCCATTTATACTTTCGTCCACCAATTTCTTCTATCACAACTTTTTTAGTAACTGCACTAATTAAATTTGCTCTTTTAATCTTAATTTTTTTAATATCATGTTGCTCAATAAAAGTGAATGCTTCCGGATTAACTTGCAAATTTTTCGGAGACCCACTTCCCTCTCCTTTCTTTGTTAGAGGAATCAAACCAATTCCTTTCTCCGTTTGGTTTACTAAATAAGCGACTCCCCTATTCTCCTTAAGTGATTTCATTGCTCCTAGGGCTCCTCCCACAGCTCCACCTAATAAAAAAGGATTGCCTGATGTAATATCATTGTAACTAATAAAAAACATATTCCTTTCCCCAATGCAATTAACCTTAGCAAATAACTCAGAAACTGCTTCAATACTCTTAAACTCTTCCATAATATCCCCCTTAATAATTAAATTATATATTTTTAACCACTTACTATATTTTAATATACAATAATTAGAATAATATATATCTGTTATAATATCCCACTAAGGTGTAAAAAAAGACCATTGCTCCTTAAACTCATCCTTTAAGAAACAACAGCCTGTCTTACTTATTAATTTTTCTTACATTATGGCATTTAACAGTTCTCTCGTATAAGGCTCCTTCGGCCTAAAATAGATCTCTTCCTTAGTACCCTCTTCCACCAAACTGCCATCCTTCATGACACCAATACGGTCACACATTTGATATACCACATTTAAATCATGAGAGATAAATAAATAGGATAGGCAAAACTTCTCCTTTAACTCCTTTAGTAAGGTTAGTATCTGATCCTGAATGGTAACATCTAGAGCGGACACTGGCTCATCAAGTACAATGAATTTCTCATTGTTCATTAGGGCACAGGCAATGGCAACTCTTTGTCTTTCTCCACCGCTTAATTCATAGATATAGCGCTTCTCGTAGGACTCTTCAAGGCCTACTAATTGAAGCATCTCCCGAACTCTTTGCCGTCTTTCTAGTTTATTTATTTGACCTTGAATCTTTAAAGGTTCTTCTAGAATCCATCGAATTACTCGACCTCTGTTGAGACTACTATAAGGATCTTGAAATACCATCTGTGGTCTCTTAGAATTGACCAAAAGACTGCCCTCTATATTCTTGTTTAGCCCTACAATGGCTTTAGCAAGAGTCGATTTACCGGAACCGGACTCTCCTACAATCCCATAGATTTCTCCTTCTCTTATGGTCAGGCTAACATCCTTTACAATTTGCTTTTTATAGGATTTAGAAAACAATCCTTTGTCCTTAACATTGTAATACACAGACAGATTTTCTGTCTGGATTATAGTTGACTGTTCTTCATCTATCGGCTCTTTCTTTAGCGACTTCTCACTCACTGGTTCTACCTTAGGCGCGGCTTTTACAAGTCGTTTTGTATAGTCTTCCCCAGGAGAAACAAATAGCTCCTTGGTATTTCCCTGTTCAACAATCTTCCCTTCATACATCACCAAGGCTCTGTTACACAGGGACTTTACTACTCCCAGATCATGGGAAATGAATAAAATGGTGACCTTATATTCCTGATTAAGCTTAAGCAAAAGCTGTAAAATCTGTTTTTGTACTGTCACATCAAGGGCTGTAGTAGGTTCATCGGCAATAAGAAGCTTAGGTCTTGCAATCATTGCCATGGCTATCATCACTCTCTGTCTCATACCTCCAGATAGTTCATGAGGATATTGGTTATATAGTGTTTCAACCTCACTAAGACCAACTTCTGAAAGCATTTGTAAGGTCATATCCCTATAGGATGCCTTCTTTTCTTTTCCTTCACTGTGAAGTCTTAACACC
>JAEZQN010000237.1 GCA_023441145.1 Bacillota bacterium | reverse complement strand
AGATGAATTTGCATGTGCTTGGTATGGGAAGTTAGCGAGACCTTTAAATACTCTTACAAGAAAGCAGAAGTATTACTGTAAGGGAGATATGAAGGGTGTTGTATATGAAAGGAGAGCAATGATCCTGGTGTCGAAGATGCTAGGTCATGAGAGGATAAATGTAATTGCGAGTAGCTTTTTGTGGAAATTAAAGGTAAATATGATATAATATATTGTGATAAAAATGTATCCTATTTAAAAAAGAAAAATTACTATCTATATTAACTGGAGGAGTATATGAAAAAAAAATATATTATTAGAGGAATTGTAGTAGTTGGACTTATTGCTTTATGCTTTTACATATTTAGTCCTTTGGATGGAAGAAAATTGACAAAACAAGTATTTGGTATCGATGAGAATGAGTATAAAGTAATATCTAGAGATAATAAACTAAAAAAACATAAATATGATGGATCGTACAAGATTATTTTACAAGTTAAGGATAATCAGATGGATACCTTTTTATCAGAGATACAGAGTGCTAGTTATTGTTTAAGAGATATTAATGAAAGTTACGAAGGTTATAGCACTTACATTAAAAGTACTATTGGGTTAGAGTTGAATGATAAAATGCAATTATATATATATGGTGGTTCTACAAAAAGATCTATCTTTTATGCAAGAAAACCAAGAACCGTAGAAGGTATTGTAGTTTATTCACAATGTGTAGATGGTTATTATGAAGTATATCTGTACTATTGGGAATAGTGGAAAGTTACTTATAGGTGTGATGTTAAAAGAATTATTTAAGCAATCTTGTTGTCATTTCTGTTGTCAAATAAACAAATACAGCCCCCGAATCTCCTTTCTATATGGGTTTGTGGGTTTTGCGAGACGGGATTCGAAGGTTCGAATGTCTCCACTTCGTTCCGGTCCGCGCAAAACTGAGGTCCCCCGGACCTCATGCGCCGTCTCGTGCATTAGTGAAAAAAATCGTCAATCCTTTTGAATAAGGGTTGGCGATTTTTGTTATGCGAATCGATGCTTAGAAGCCTATTTAAATAAAAAGATTAATTTTTAGTATAGTGCTTGGCGAATAGACCAAAAGCAAGTTAATGTGCATAGGAACCACCTCTTAGACAAAATGTAAAATATAATTGACAAAATGACGGGTGAGTTGTAGGATGTGTTTATAGGAGTAATAATAATTTGGATTGATAAAGGAGAGGGGAATATGAAGAAAAAATGGCCTTGTATAGTTACAATTATAATTATAGTAATTGGTTTGTTTTCTACGGGTATGCTATCTGGAAGGCGCAAGGAGTGTATCAATGATATTGAGTTTACAAAAGAAATTGTTGTAAAAAATGGACAGGTAGTATCAGAAACGAGTTGTGTACCAATTTTACTGGATAAAGACGGAGTCTTTGCTTTTCATACGGATTGGAATGCTAAGAATTCCGGTATAGTTACAGCAATGATGATTTATAATGAAGCAGGTGAAATTGCGTATGAAGTTGCCGGCGAAGATGTTGGTGTGACCTCAAAGGAGATAGAATTAAGGGCAGGTATCTATAAGGTTCAATTTAGGTTTCTTTCTAGGAATGTGTTTTCTAAAGAGAATGTTTTGACTCAGCCTGTGGATGGTACATATGAAATAATGTATAATTTCAAGATGGATAAATATAGTACAGGTGCGTACAATATAGATCTGCTGGTAGGGTGTCTGTGCGGACTTTTAGTTTGTACATTTCTAATCATAGTTTTTATGAAAGTAACTAAAAATAATAAAATGATAATATGCAGATATGACGAACGACAATTGCAGGCAAAGGGAAAGGGATATCAATATGGGTTTTTTACTTATATGATTTATAATGGCATGTTAGGAGTTTTTCATATTGTGAGATTGGAACTACCGATTGATGAAGCTGTCTTGATATTAATTGGTATATGGCTTGGAATTGTGGTTTATGTGATATATTGTATTAAAGAGAGAGCTTATATAGCATTAAATGAGAATATAGGAAAACTAAATGTAGTGTTTATTGTAATGTCTGCTGTGAATATCTTGGTAGGTATTATTTCCGTTTTGAGCGGAATTATAGTAGAAGAAGGCAGAGTTACATGGAGAATATTTAATCTTATAGTAGGAGTTTCTGTGCTTGGAATTGTCTTTATTATGAATCACTACAATCGAAACATGGAAAAAGCATTGGACAAAGCGGAGGATTAAAATTGAAGAATTTGAAATTAAAGTCTGCTCGAGCTGCCCTTGACTTGTCTCAACAGGAACTTGCGGATAGGGTAGGTGTATCGAGACAGACTATAAATGCAATCGAGAAGGGTGACTATAATCCTACAATTCAATTATGCAGAAGTATCTGTAAAGTGTTGGGGAAGACATTAGATGAATTGTTTTGGGAAGAATAAGATATGGCAAGAGCAGAATAGAATCCATTTCCTTTTATGGGAAAGCAGATATATTAAATACCAGTGAGATTATGAATATATAATTTGACTGGTATTTTGATAATGTTCAAAGAAATACTTCTTGTCATTCCTGTTGTCAAACGACCTTTTTGTTAAGAATGGAGGTCTGTAGCAAAGGTTGTTTCGTAGTGCAAAATTTCAATGCACTTTATAAGAAGGGGTTAATTTTAGTATGATTTGATGCTCTTAGAACTAGGCAAAGAAATGTGTATAAAAGTATATTAAATGGTAAATAATGGTTGCTCAGAGATAGAGATTATAATATAGTTATTATATAATTATTTTTTTTGAATAATAAGGGAAAAAGATGAGTAAAAGAATTTTAGTAAGAAGTACTATTATGAGAGAGATAGTATTTAGAAGGAGGAGATAAAATGAATAGAAGATTCTATGAGGGTATGGTGCTTTCTTTAATTCTGATCATAAGTATAGTTGCAGGATGTTCCGCTGATGGTAAAGAGAAGAGAACTAATACGAAGGTTAGTAATGGGGCTGAGGATAAAGATTGGATTAATAATTTCAAAAAGGCTCATATGGGCGTTCAGGAGACATGTCTTTTGTATGCAGATGAGGAGAAGGCTATAATCTATGATATTCCAGGTCTAATAATCTATGATATAAAGAATAGAAAGATTACTCAAACGATAGATTTTAGTGAAATAGGTGTAAAGTACTTGCAAGGAAGCGAGGCTTATAGTGTTTATATAACCTCAGAAGCAGATTATATTCTTTTTGAACAAGCAGAACAAAGAAATAGATGTGTTTATGATATTAAGCAAGGAACATTGAATAAGAATACTAAAGAAATAGAGAAACTATTTGTACCTAGCAACTACTATAACAGTTATTTAGATACAATAAGCTTACCAGATAATGCACCATCCGTAGTTGGCCAGGGAGTAGAATTATCTGATGATAAGTATATATATTTAAGTAATCAGTCATCAGATGATAAATTAGAAGGTTTAGAGATAGTTATTTTAACAGGGGATAAAATGAGTGTTATCCCAGTATTTGAATAAGAAGGTTCTATAAACTATTGATATACGTAGTATCTGTTTCAAATTAACAATTACAGCCCCAAGCCTCCTTTCATATAGCTTTGTGGGTTTGAGAGAAGGTTTCGGTCTGTGCACCATCTCGCACTTGAGAATGGAGAGAATCTCTCTGGAACTCATTTATTCTGTTCATTAGAGATGGGTATAAATCACAATTGTATGAGCTAGTGAACTAAGGAATTCTAATGATACATTAGCGTTAAGAGCAGGTTCATTTTAAAAGAGTGTCTTTGAAAAGTTGAAGTTATAGAATAATAGCATTTAAAAACAAGATTGAAAGGGGAGTCGTATGAACGTACCAGTTGATATACGTAACGTCATAATAGAGACAGAACGATTAATCCTTCGACCTTGGAAAAGTGATGATTTAAATGATTTTTATAGCTACGCATCGGTTAATGGTGTAGGGCAGCTGGCTGGGTGGAATCCTCATAAATCAAAAGAAGAATCACAAAATATTCTTAATATGTTTATGGCGGATAAAAAAACGTTTGCATTAGAATTAAAGAGAAACAAGAAAGTGATTGGTTCCATTGGTCTTGAAGAAATTGCAATTGATATAGGAGAACCATATACCAGCTTAGGAGGTAGAGAGATAGGATATGTTCTAAGTAAGGAATATTGGGGACAAGGTTTAATGCCTGAAGCAGTAACCAGTGTTATAAATCATTGCTTCAAAGAGTTGCATTATGATTTTTTGCAATGTAGCCATTCTTTTGAAAATGAACAATCTAAAAGAGTCATTGAGAAGGTCGGATTTTTGTATATTCAGGATTGTGAGCGGACTGGATTAAATGGAATTACTCATAAATCAAAGATTTATATCAGTCAAAATCCTTATAGTACAACTTTATTTGCTTAAAGATGAGATGTATACTACAATGTGGAAAATCGATAAATTCATCTGAAACTACAAATGAGACATCAGTGGAATTGAATATCATGGATTACTACAATTGCCTGTACTGGTAAAACTTTTTCCTAGGGGTTTTTAGATAAATAATTGTTTACATTAACGAAATAGAAAATACTATGAGTAACAATTATTTGGGTGGATATATTTATTTATCAGAAAGGGGAAATAAGTATAAAAAAATAGTATGCGCTTTGCTTTTGACATCAATTTTATTGGTTGTTATGACAGGCTGTAACAAGCAAGATCAAATAGCTGATAGTCACATGAATTTGATGGATGGTAAAATATTAGAAATAAGAGATGGAAATATTCTTCTTCTAGAAACAACAAAGGCAAGTCTCGACTATAAACAAGGGGAAAAGGTTTTGGTTCACTATGGTACTACCTACAAGGTAGATCCACATAATCTAGAGGCAGGTGCAACTTTATATTCTCCAATCATAAATGATATCATTAGTGTTCAATATTGGCCTGAAGAAGTTACCCAAAAAGATGGATATGACCTCATAGAAGGTAGTGAAGTTACTAAATATATTAATGATTAAGTATCTTATTTCTAAATATTAAAGGGAAAGGGTACTTGATATTTTTAGTTTTTGGAATTATTTTGAGGTTATTAAGAACAGGAGCAGTGAAATCTCTGAAAAAAGAAAAAGTATACCTTATTAGGAATAGTATTATAACTGTACAGATTTACGCAGATAATAAGATGCCATATGAATACTCCGTTCATACCACGTATTAAATAACAAAAGCCTAGATAAAAGTATAGATTTCATTTGAATTTGCCACACTAATCGTTGTAGAAATTCTAATAAGTAAAAAGGTGGTCAAATAGAATGATGAAATTCTTCAAATGTAATAATGATAGCTTAGTAATCCCTGTGACTTACTGCTACACCGATGAGTTGTCCCTCTCTGGCGCACAAGAGATATCACCAAATACGGTAGAAGCAGCAACTGAAAAGCATATGCCTGTAGTGACCTTAAGCGGAAACAGCGTTACTGTCAATGTTGGTGCTGTGTCTCATCCAATGACAGAGGAACATTCCATAACAACGGTAATTCTAGAAACTCAAAAGGGTGGCCAATATCAATTTTTGCAGCATGACAGTCAGCCAGTTGCGAAGTTTGACGTAGCTAGTGGGGATAAGGCAATTGCAGCCTATGCCTATTGTAATCTACATGGATTATGGAAAGCGGATATCGATTAATTAATAGATAGTCTTTGGAACTTGATTTATCAAAAATGGTTCCAAAGGCTACTTTTATGCTATAGACTATTGCACTACAGTAGAAGGGAATTATATTGACTCCAAATAGAATTGTAGTTATACTAAGATTATAAATGGATAATAATGTATTAAAATTATATTTTTTGTCTGAGAATGCTTCGGCAGTTATCGGGCAGTTTATTGGAGTTGGATGCTGCAGTGTATAAAATCTTTGCAACATATTAGCCTCTTTAAGTGTATAAAGGTTATAAGAATGTTAATGGAAATGGGATATCCATTAAGGGAAAGGAGATATTTATGAAGAGAAGGATTATACTATTATTCACTGCTATTATGGCTTTAAGTGTTATTACAGGGTGTACAGATAGGGAACTCGATGAAAAACCTGTCATATACCTGTATCCAGAGGAGGAAACCAAGGTATCTGTCTCTCTTGAATATGATGGAGAATTGACGTGTACATATCCATCTTATGAAGAGGGATGGGAGGTAACTGCCAAACCCGATGGAACACTTTACGATGAAAAGGGTAAGGAATACAACTATTTGTACTGGGAAGGACTGCAGAGTACAGAGTTTGACTTTTCTAAGGGGTTTGTAGTGGCAGGAGAAGATACTGCAGTATTTTTGGAAGATTCCCTTGACAAGCTAGGGCTAACAAGAAAAGAGGCAAATGAATTCATAGTGTATTGGTTGCCACGGCTACAGGATAATAAATGGAATTTGATTTCTTTTCAGGGGGATACCTATACGGATACTGCTGTTTTGAAGATTAATCCAAAGCCAGATACCATAATTCGCGTGTTTATGGCTGCGAAACCACTTGAGGAATATAAAGAAGTGGAAGCACAGACATTGACGGCTCCAGAAAGAAAGGGCTTTACAGTAGTAGAGTGGGGTGGTACCTATTTCAGTGACTAAGACCATAGTCCTAGTTGAAGAATTTCTAATGTAAATATACTTAAAAAGTTCTACCCTTTTAGATGATAGGAATGGAGTTTTGTTATGTTTGAGATAGGGTAAAACCATTGATATTTAGTTCTGAAGTAAGACATAATTTGACCATAACCACTTGCTACCGGATATTTCTTGTCTTTATATAAGTTTGTTGTAGATTGGAGAATATTGAAGTAAAATCAATATATAGAATGGTTCGGAAAATTGATTAGAGGAGTGTGTAAAATGTTCCTTATGGAAATTAAACCAGGATCCCAATTGACCATTGTTATTAAACATGGAAAAGATGTACTAGAGTTTAATACAGTAGCACTTCGTCCAGAAAAAGATACATTACTCGTGAGCCCAATTATGAAAGATGGGAAGATGATTAATTTTGTCGAAATTAGCAATATAATATATCAAATGACCTTTATAAATTCCCAAGACAACCGTTTATATAAATGGTCGAGAATAAGAATTAAAGCGGTAAAAGATGAAAAAGGTCAGCTATATCATATGTTAGTATCGGATTTAGAGGGGCAGCCCCACAATAGAAGGCAAAGTTTTCGAGTATCCATAGACATAGACGGTGTTGCAAGATTTGGACCAAATCAAAAGGCTTATGAAATACTGATAAAGGATATAAGCTCAAGTGGGATTGGTTTTATATGTAAACAAAACGTTGATATTAGTAATGATTTAATTATACATATCACTTTTGAGGACAAACCCTTACATATAAGTTTTAAAATTGATTGTCAGGCTATAAGGAAGGACTACGATAAAGAGGAAGAAGAATATATTTATGGTTGTAAGTTTAAGAATGAGAGTGCAGCCGTAAATAATTATGTGCAGAAGAAGCAGCAAAGGATTAGATTAGCAAAGAACCCATATGCAAAAAGGCAGGGACCTCCAAAAAAGTAAGAATAGAATAATGTGGATTGGTACATAAATCAGAGTGATGAGGCGCTCTGATTTTTTGTGACCCTAAACTCAGAGTTTACTATTTTAGGTGCTGGTGGTAAGATGGAAGCCGCTAATGTTTTCCTTCCACGTCCTACCTTCCGCTAGCTGAGATACCAAAAAGTGGTTACAAAAAATAGCTTTCTTTTTGTTGACATTCTTTTTTGTCTATAGTATTATATATCTTGCGTCGGGCAAACAAGTCCGAAACAAACTTAATAAATGCGCGAGTGGCTCAGTGGTGGAGTATCGCCTTGCCAAGGCGAGGGTCGCGGGTTCGAATCCCGTCTCGCG
>JAEZQN010000024.1 GCA_023441145.1 Bacillota bacterium | reverse complement strand
GGCACATACACAATGTTTTGAAGGGTTGTAATACCATACTCCTCATAAGTAACCTTTTTTCCTAGAAGGCTACTGTGGGTAGTAAGTACATATTCAAAATCCTGATAATCTATAATCTCATATAGATATTTTTGTTTGGCCTCTGCTGGGCTTACGTGAAAATAACGCTCTGCTGCCACATTGTACTCCACAATCTTCATGTCGGAATCTACCATAATTATTGCACTTGGAGTGGTATCCAACACAACGTTGGCCATGGAGCTAGCTTTGTCATGCATATAAGGAATACACATACTAAGCTCCGCCTTTCCTTGGTAAACAGCAATAGCCTTCTCCTTGCAGGAGCTATAACCACAAGCCCCACAATTTAGTTCATGGGTAGCATCTACCTTTCCTATCTTCTTAAGAATGTCTCGTATCTGAGCATCGTTTGGTATAGGATCATGATTCCTACGAGGAAAGAATTCTTTGTGTAGCCTTAAATTCTCCTGTGTAAAATACTCCTCATCCTCTACTTGCTTCTTTGGAATACTCTCTTCCATATCAAGCTTTACTTTAAATCGAGATATCCCCGAAGTATCCACTGCTGGACCTTTTATACAGCCTCCATTACAGACATTGAGTTCAATAAAGGAGTCACTAATCTCACCTTTTTCCATGCTTCTTAATAGCTCCATACAGTTATTAATTCCGTGAACATAGAACTTGCGATAATTATCCTCCCCACCGCTAGCTATTACTGAGGATATAATACCACTGGTAATTGGATAGAGCCGATTCACCTCTGGATTCGGATTATCTAACGCCTCTTCTTCTAAGGCCTCCATCTCAATATTTTCTTCTTTCAGCCAGTCCTCTAATTCTGTAAAATTAATGACGGCATCCACTGCCCCATCTACTCTGATATCAGACAGTGCTTCTCTTTTCTTGGCAATACAAGGCCCTAAAAATACTACCTTTACATCTTCTCCTAGCTCCTGCTTAATTAGTCTTCCATGAGCAACCATTGGAGAAACGACTGGCGCCATATACCGAGTCAGACTTGGGAAATATATCTCTATAAGATCGTTGGCACTCGGACAGCAGGTAGTAATGATATTACGCATGCTTCCTTCCGCGAGAAGCTTCTGGTATTCAAGGGTCACAAAAGCAGCCCCTTCCGAGGTTTCTCTGACTTGGTAAAACCCTAACTGCTTTAAGGCTTTTACCACCTGGCCGGGCCTTTCAAAGTGCATTATCCCAAGATAGGATGGTGCCAAGGATATGACGGTTTTTTTACCACTCTTTATGTACTCTTTTACCCTGTCAAGATCGCTGATTAAAGTCTTTGCATTTTGTGGACATGCATCCAAACAATGGCCACATAAGATACATTTGTCATCCAGAATCTGAGCCTGTTGATCCTTCACCACTATTGCTTTAACTTCACAGATTCTTACACATTTATAGCAGTTTTTACACTGTGCTTCCCTAAAGCCAATCACATTCATTATACAAGCCTCCTAAGTACTTGTTCCTGAAAAAAGTTTTCGGTATCCTCTGGTGATAAAGAATAAATCTCACCCTCTAATTTAACACAAACTCCATTGACACATTGTCCAATGCAGAAGGATCCATTTAATTCTACTTGATCTTGTAAAGATTCCTTTTCTAATAAAGCCTGCAACTTCTTTACAATTTCTCTAGAGCCCTTCAAATGGCATGAACTCCCGATACATACAGTAATCTCCACAATAACACCTCCAATGCATATTCATTTGTTTGTTAATATTTTATCATACTTGTGGAAAGAAATAAAGAGAAGAATGCTATTGTATATAAAGGAATACATTTTTAGATACAATAAATTAAGGGTGTAACATCTTATCTTGTTACACCCTTTAATGCCTTTATCACTGCTGCAGCTGTTTTTTCCTCTACCTCTAGATAATGCCTTGGCTCTTTGATATCCTTAAGGTAATGAGCATCGGAATTGTGAAGAATTTTACAATTCTTCAAATACGGATGTGAGACACACAGCGCATCATCCTTACTTTCATCCTTAATCTCTACTGTAGTAAAACGACTATCTATTGGTATAAAGCCCAAGTTATACAGCAAACTGTGACTATTTTTATCGATGTGGGCAGGTATCATGACACCATCGTACTGCTCCACCAAATCCTGGACCTCATCAAAAGAGATTCTAGTACTTTGAATCAAAAGATTACTCTCATGTCCAATTACCTGATCTTCTTCATCACACAATAGCTGCGGTCCGAAGATCTCCTCCTTATTAGGAAAGAGGTTTAGCTTACTGTAAACCATAGCATCAAATTGTAGTGCCCTCTTAAGCTCTGGAAATAAACAAACAACGTGTACCTCTTCCTCAGTAGTTAACTCCATTCCTGGTACTGCAAGAATTCCGTAATGGTCTGCCCAATGAAGTACTGCCTTACAATTACGACAACTATTATGGTCAGTTACTGCAATCAGGTCAAGACCATTTACTACCGCCATTCCTACAATGTTTGCCGGTGTCATTTCCTGATCTCCACAAGGAGACAGACAGGAATGAAGATGTAAATCATATGCCAGCTTAGGCATTTAAAAGCACATCAATCTGGCGGGCAGTCTCGTAGATTGGCTGGTCTGTTGCTAGGACAAGAATTCTCTGCTCCTTCGCCTTACTCACTACCGCCTCATCAAGTATCACTCCCTCTGCCAGAATCACTACACTAGCCTCGGTCAAGGATGCCACTGCCAGTGTATTTACATTCCCCATTACAGTTACCCACGCTGCTCCGGCTGGTGACTTACTCATCGCAATACTAAGCAAATCACAACAATATGGAACGGTAATGGCTTTCTCGGTATCTCCTTCTTTATTGATTACTTTAAATATGTCCAGTTCAAGAAGCTCTGCAACTGTCATGTTATTTCCTCCTATTGGTCGTCTAATTTACTAATCTCATCGGATAGCTGATGAATATACTTCTTTAATATGTGAATGCAATCCTTCTCTTTTGCTATTCCACGAACTACATCCTCTGCTAAAGCTCTACAGGTAGGAGCACCACAAGAACCACAATCTAGACCCGGGAAAATTTGTAACATTTCTTCTACCTTCGCTACATTGGCAATACTCTCTTTTAAGTTCTCCCCTAGCTTAAACACTGGCTCATACTGAACATCACTACTCCAGAAGGCATCTTTAGGCGCAGGGGTGCTTAGCCTTGCACAAGCTACTGGCATATATTTACGTAATCTCTTTAGCTTTACCTTTGCCACATATGGATTCTCAACAGTAAGAACTCCTCCTACACATCCACCACTACAAGCATTCAGCTCAATAAACTCAAGATTGCCAAACTTCTGGTCCTCCATATCTTCTAAGACACGAATGACATTTTCGATTCCATCTGCTGCTAGATAGCTGTCTGTTAACAGTCCTCCAGCCTCTCCACCAGTACTTCCCCAAGAGATACCTATCTTTCCAGAAATCGAGAGTTCTTCTACATCTTCTACACTTTCTTTCATATAATGAATAAGAGATGGGTAGACTTCTTTAATGGCAAGAACTGCATCTAACTCACTTTTTTCAGCACCAAGAGGAGACTTCATGGCAGTTACCTTGGCTGGACATGGAGAAATAAAAATAATACCTATTTTCTCACTTGGAAGCCCTGTCTTCTCCATTGCCTGTTTTCTCGCTAAAGAAGCAGCTAAGTCTACAGGAGCACTGACCGGAAGCAGATGTTCTATTAAGTTAGGAAATCTTACACGAATTAATCGTACCACAGACGGGCAGGCGGTACTAATAATTGGCCACTGCTCTTTATGTTCTTCTACATACTTTCTGGATATTTGAGAAACTAACTCCGCTGCACCACTTACCTCATATACATCATCAAATCCCATTTTCTTTAACGCTGTCAAAACAATGTTGATATCATCTAGGTTATTAAATTGGGCGTAGAGAGACGGAGCTGGAAGGGCTACTGTATACTCATAGTTATCCAGTACACTAATGCTATCGTAGTAAGCTAATTTAGCATGATGCGGACAGATACGGATACACTCGCCACAATCAATACAAAATTCTTTTGTAATTTGTGCTTTTCGATTATGCACACGGATAGCCTCGGTAGGACAGCGCTTAATACAATTAATGCATCCCTTGCATTTATCCGGATCCAAACGTACTGATGTAAAAAACTTATCCATTCCCTTCTCCTTTCAGCATCTATGCTGTCATACTCTATGTATATACTTAATTTTCAGGAAATACTTTCATAGTAACGGTAGTACCTACTCCAAGCACTGTTTCGATCGCCATATCACCGGAGTATTTTTTCATGTTAGGAAGCCCCATACCCGCACCAAATCCAAGGCTTCTGATATTATCAGGTGCTGTTGAATACCCTGCTTGCATTGCCAAATCAACATCTGGTATTCCAGGTCCTTTGTCTCTAAGCACCATACATATTTCCTTTGGAGATATCTCCACCTCAATGGTTCCTCCATTAGCGTGAATCACCATATTAATCTCGCCCTCATACATGGCGATTGCCACTTTTCTTATGACATCAGGAGGAAATCCCATCTGCTTAAGCTTTGCTTTTACATCACTAGATGCCTCTCCTGCCCGAGTAAAATCTTCTGAAGAGATGGTGTAATGTAATTTAACTATGTCGCTCATATGGTGCACCTCCACGAAGCCCTTTTTCATAAAGCAGTCCGCAAGCAGAAAACATTCTGTGGCTCGTAGACAGTAATGCAATGCCACAGTCATTGGCTAACTCAATCATATTCTCATCTGGCTGCTTTCCACGGACAAAAACAATACAGATTATATCCATCATTTCTGCTGTTCGAATCACTTGAGGGTTGCATAATCCTGTCAATAATACAGACTGATCCTTTACAAATGCCAGTACATCACTCATCATATCAGAGCCACATGCAGTATGCACATCCTTATCTATAAAATCCTCTCCGCTAATTACCCTTGCTCCTAATATGTCACAAATATCCCTTACTGTCATTCTATGTCCTCCTTCAATTTATGTTTCATTTTTAACAATCATTACCCTTACATACCATCTCAAATATTTACTATCCACAAAAAGTATATCATTATGGCAACGTTTTTTCAATACACCTCACATAGCCCTACCATGATTATACATTTTAATATCCGATCTGACATTTCTCCCTTGTTTATGTCTATTATTTTTGTATAATTTGCTACTGTTCTTTTTTAAATACACAGACATATATGTAGATTTCTCATTTTTTATGTGCTATAATTACTATGCGTGTATGGGCTTTACGTTTAGCTACACTGGGAAATACTCACTCCCAGTTGTAATATAAATATTTCAAGGAGGTAAAGATAATGGGTTCTAAAACGAGCACTATTCCTTTTGCTGGGACCAAAGAGCAAGAGGCAGAACTTTTAAAAGTCATTGCAGCGCACAAAGATGACAAGGGAGCTCTTATGCCTGTTCTTCAACAAGCACAAGGAATTTATGGCTATCTTCCAATTGAAGTGCAAACCATAATTTCCAATGAGATGGATATTCCATTGGAGAAAATTTACGGAGTTGTAACCTTTTACTCACAATTCTCACTCAATCCAAAGGGTAAATATCAGATTTCTGTCTGTCTTGGTACCGCTTGCTATGTAAAGGGTTCTGGAGACATTTTCGACAAACTAGCTGAAAAGTTAGGAATCCAAGGTGGCGAGTGCACACCAGATGGTAAGTTTTCATTAGATGCATGTCGTTGTATCGGCGCATGTGGTCTAGCACCAGTTCTCACTGTAAATGATGATG
>JAEZQN010000157.1 GCA_023441145.1 Bacillota bacterium | reverse complement strand
TGTTAGTATAATATATTCGTGGGAAGGCTTATTATGACTATAGATAATGTAGAAGAAAGGCGTGCCGGTTATGGCACGCCTTATCTACTTAAGTATTCAATTATCTATTATTTAACAAAACCCTTAACCTTTGCTGCAATACTAGCAGCATCTAAACCATATTTCTTAATTAACTCTACTGCAGGACCAGATTCACCAAATACATCATTGATACCAATCTTTAATACAGTAGTTGGGTAGTTGGCACATAACGCATCACTTACTGCACTACCAAGTCCTCCGATTATGGAATGCTCTTCTACAGTAACAATCTTACCAGTTTCCTTTGCGCAAGCAACGATTAATTCTTCATCCAATGGTTTAATTGTGTGAATATTTACAACTTTAGCGCTAATTCCCTCTGCTTCAAGCATCTCTGCCGCTGCAAGACTTTCACCTACACAAAGACCAGTAGCTACAATAGTAACGTCCTTGCCTTCTCGTAATACAACACCCTTGCCTAACTCAAATTTATACTCAGCATTGTCGTTGATGACAGGTGCTGCAAGACGTCCAAAACGAAGATAAACAGGACCGTCATGCTCATAAGCTGCTTTCACTGCGGCTCTTGCTTCTACATCATCACTTGGGTTAATTACTACCATTCCTGGGATAGTTCTCATTAAGGCAATGTCTTCATTACATTGATGAGTTGCACCATCTTCACCTACAGAAATACCTGCGTGTGTTGCACCAATCTTTACATTAAGGTGTGGATATCCAATGGAGTTACGAACCTGCTCAAAAGCACGTCCTGCTGCAAACATAGCAAACGTACTAGCAAATGGAACCTTTCCAGTAGTGGACATTCCAGCGGCAATTCCCATCATGTTACATTCTGCAATACCACAGTCTATATGACGCTCTGGAAAAGCCTTTTTAAACATACTAGTTTTAGTTGCTTCTGCCAAATCTGCATCTAATACATATAAATTATCATGTTCTTTACCAAGTTCTATTAAAGCATTACCATAGCTTTCTCTTGTTGCAATTTTCTTTACTTCTGACATAATGCTTCACCTACCTTTTCTAACTCTTCCTTAGCCTGATTATGTTGCTCATCATTTGGTGCAGTACCGTGCCAGCTAGCTTTATTCTCCATAAAGCTTACACCTTTACCCTTTACACTCTTTGCAATAATTGCGGTAGGCATACCTTTTATCTCTTTTGCTTCCTTAAAAGCAGCTGCTAATTGATCAAAATTATGAGCATCTACATTAATTACATGGAAGTTAAAAGCTTCAAACTTCTTATCAATAGGATATGGAGAACAAACATCATCAATATTACCATCAATTTGAAGACCATTATTATCGACAATAACCACTAGGTTATCTAGATTACGGGAACCTGCAAACATAGCTGCTTCCCAAACCTGTCCTTCTTGAATCTCACCATCACCAAGAAGAGTATATACGCGATAGGACTCCTTAGTAAGCTTGGCAGATAAAGCCATACCTACAGCTGCAGATACTCCCTGTCCTAAAGAACCACTTGACATATCTACACCAGGAATATGTTTTTTGTCAGGATGTCCTTGTAAATAAGAACCCACATGACGTAAGGTTACTAAATCCTCTACTGGGAAGAAACCTCTGTGAGCGAGTGTTGAATATAAACCAGGCGCAACATGGCCTTTAGATAATACAAAACGGTCTCTGTCTGGTTTATCAGGGTTTGCAGGGTCAATATTTAGCTCTTCAAAATACAGATAAGTAAAAATATCTGCAGCTGAAAGAGAACCACCTGGATGTCCTGATTTTGCACTATGCACTGCATCGATAATCCCCTTACGGATCTCATTAGCAGTTTTTTGTAGTTCTAATGTTTTCATTCTGATACCACCTTTACAAAATTTGTAACTAATAGTAAGTTATCCTGCCATTGTAGAAACCACGTTTCTTACATGACATATTATAAAGCCTACAAGAAAAACTTCTTGTACATGCTATATATTACCATAAAATTTATTGATTGTGAATACCTATTTGTTTAGTTAATAAACTTTATTCAATAAACCCTAAAACTATAAACTAAAATATGCGATTAATAGCTTTTCTAAATCTACTTGGTCCTTGATTCCCATGGTCTCTCTAGCAGAGTGCATAGCTAGAATTGGAATACCGATGTCTTGTGTCTGCATAGGTAAAAGAGAATTTGTAATAGAACCTAAGGTTGAACCACCCTTAACATCAGATCGATTGTAATATTTTTGGTACGGAAGTCCGCATTTATCACAGATTTGAACCAAAACACCTACCATCTCACAATCGCTGGCATAAGCCTGTGTATTTGTAATCTTTATGGCAATACCTTGATTTAAATATACTTTATTGGTAATATCTGATTTTTCCTTCTTGTTTGGATGAACTGCATGGGCAACATCTACAGAAACACAATGGCTCTTTAGTAGCGCATCATTATAGCTAATAATATTCCCACCCAAACTACAATAAATCTTCTGTAAAAGCAAACCAAGTAAGTTAGAATCAGCACCCTTTTTAGAACGACTACCAATTTCCTCATGATCAAAACAGGCAATAACATCGATACCATGGCTTCTTTCACCTGTAATAATTCCCGTCAGACAGGCTTGTACACTTGATAAATTATCTATTCTTGGCGCAGAAATAAATTCTTTTTTAAGACCAAATTCCACACCTTCTTCTTTTAAATAAACTCCTAATTCAAAATCTAAGATGTCCTTTACAGAAACCTTTAACTCTTTGGCTAAGGCTTCCATGAACTCCTCTTGCTTAACACGTTCTCCAGACATTCCAAGCAAAGGAAGCATATCAATCTGATTGTTTAACTCCTTCCCTTTATTCACATCACGGTCAAGATGAATGGCAAGGTTAGGAATCGTTAGTAAAGGTCGCTTAAAGTCAACTAAGCGAATCTCAGGATGAAATAGGTCTCTACTTCGGATTGCTACCTTTCCTGATATAGACAAAGGGCGATCCATCCATGTATTTAAAATAGGTCCACCATAAACCTCTACATTTAACTTTTTATAAGCTCCATCTACTATCTCAGGCTTTGCTTTCAGACGGAAACCGCAAAAATCTGTATGGGCATAGGCGAAACGAAATCCCTCTCCGAGTTGAAACTGTTCGTTGACACGAAATGCAAGAAAAGAACTGTGATAAAGCTCCATAAAGTAACCCTTACCCTTTATGAGTTCAAAAGATTCTGCCATAATCAGTTCCGTAAATCCAGCCTCTAACAGCTGCCTTTTTGCTTCCTGTACACAATGAATTGGTGAAGTTGATACTTCAATTGTATTGAGTAATCTTTTGCTGATTTGATTCATATTTCTCCATCCTTTGCTCCCCATTGCCTTATATTATAGCATATGAAGATAGTCTTTACTATGTAAACCTATAAAACTTTACAAGTTTTTCATTTACATACAACAACCGTGTGAAGCTTTTGCCACCACGGTTGTTTTCACTACATATTTGCATGCTTTAGTATAAGATGGTCCAAAACAGATTTATAAATTATCACGATATGAGCATCAATAAAACAATATTTATTGGCAACATACTCATATGCTTTATATAGAAACGCGGTAGTAACAGCACCTACGAATAATAAGCCTATTACAAATGGAAGATCTTGAAAGAAAAGAAGAATTAAACTTATAATATACACAATAAATATAAATTTAAAGGTTCTGCTAATTCGTAATACAAGATTAAGAGAATCTGAAAGTCGTTTGGTCATTTTAATTAGAGATTCCACATCTTTGTCCTTAAGCCTATTATATATATCTTCATATATTTCAACATTGTCTAGTACACGATGATTGTATGTTTTATTGGTTATTAGCTTTTGGTAACATGCGAAATATTGTTCGTAACAGTTTACGCCCAATTCCTTACATATAAGTTTTCGGAATACACTCGCCATATTTTGTTCACCAGCTATTTTCATTCAAGCACCTCATTACAAGTATTCTATTCCGGAGACAAGTCGTTATTGCATTAATAATATGCTTATAATTTGGTGTCTACTATATTATATTATTGCTTTAATAATTAGAAACAATTATAGTAAATTTTGTATATTCTGCTTATTGTTGAAATGACAGCTTAAAATGAAAATATTTTATTTCTTTTCTAATAATACAAGGTAATAGTCTGAATTAATGGAAATTCCACGAATTATTCACAATAAGTTCATATTTTATCCATACTCTAAACATATTTGTCTTTTATAATAAACTTAGCAGTTAGGAAATACTCTAATATAGAAAACATATTAAAGCATTTTTCATAAATAAGCCTGATAGTATTCCCCCTCTATCAGGCTTCTCCTCTTTTATGAAGCAAAAAGGAATCGCTTACACGATTCCTTTTTGCTCTATTTATTAAATCTCTAATATTTCCTGTGACTCATGAAAAAGGGTAAGTGCCTTTTCGTATTCAAAATGAATAATGGCATCCTGTATACTCTGTAAAACAGAATATGGTCCCCTAGGTGCTAGTACAATAATTCTTTCTAACCACTTATTAATTTCAATATATTCGTAGTGTTCTAATGCTCTTTGAAGCTCTATTAGGCCTTCTTTGCATTCTTTGCTGTTCCAAAATAAAGAGATAGTATCCTCGTAATGAAGATCATTGTCATAATTACTACTATATCCCTGACTTTGCTCCCGTAACACAACCTCCTTGGTCGCTTGTTCATGGGAAAATGCCGTTTTCTCGAGAGCTTTAAATAATAATACATACCCCATAGTAACTGCTCTTAGATTAACATGAAAACCTGAAAATTCATAAAAGCTATTACTCTGTACATTCTTTAACGTAAGATATCCTAGATATCCTTCTTGCTGATGCAACTTCATAAGAAGTGCTTCTATCTCGCCTAGATTGGCCTTTCCTTGCATAAGTGTCGTATAATGTAGACCCATAACCTCTCTACCTGAAGAAAACCCCAACAGTTTAGCTGCCTTCTCTGAACAATGTAAAACATGATCTTTGTTGTCGAAAAACAAGAAGATATCATCACTGACCATGGAATGAGCCTCCAAAATCATCTGGGCTTGGTAAGCCTCTGTTAAATCATAAAACAATAGTAAATATCCACTGTCATCCTCAAGCTTTGTTGCTTCTAGTCTCGCCCAGCATATACTATCTGAATGGATAGGATAGGAAAATTCAAACTCTGTTCTATCTCCCTTCCGTCTTATTAGCTGCCATAGTTTCTCAAGTACAGCGCCATCTATTAGGTCACAAAGATCCTTATTACAAGACTCATAAGGATATAAGGAAAACAAGCGAAGAAAACCTTTGTTGCAACATAGAATCTTAGTTGAGTAATCTATCACAGCAACTGCAAAGAATTCTGTTACTAATATCCGATTCCATAGGTTCTGATAATAATCTAACTCCATCATATTCTCTCCTAAATACACTATATTTCAATAGTATCATTAAACTCATGAGGTTAAATGATGGACTACCTATTATCGTAGGTTTATGTATATAATACGAATAAAATGAAACATTTTATTGTTAACTCTAGTATTGCTTTAATCTCTTTTATGTACTAATAAATACAATTCTTATGCACAAAATTTGTAATAATAAAAATTAATATTATACCTTTTATCTTATTTTGAGTAATGGTATAATATTAGCAGTTCAATTTTATAGAAATCCCAAAAGGATTCTGAATACAAAAGGAAAAACATTTGGAGGTATATTATGTCAAAAGTGACTATCATGAATCATCCTTTGATTCAGCACAAAATCGGAATCATGCGTGTGAAAACTACTTCTACAAAAGAATTCCGTGATCTTGTAGCCGAAGTAGCTATGTTAATTGGCTATGAGGCAACTCGTGAACTTCCTCTAGCTGATATTGAAATTGAAACGCCATTAGTGAAAACTACTGTAAAAGAAATCGCTGGAAAGAAGCTTTGTATTGTTCCTATTCTTCGTGCTGGACTTCATATGGCAGATGGAATACTTAATTTAATTCCAAATGCAAAGGTTGGCCATATCGGATTATACCGTAATGAGGAAACATTAGAGCCAGTAGAATATTTCTGCAAGCTTCCAACTGATGCAGCTGATCGAGATATATTTGTAGTGGATCCTATGTTAGCAACTGGTGGTTCCGCAATTGCAGCCATCAATCTTCTTAAAAAACGTGGAATTAAGCATATCCGTTTTCTATGCCTAATTGCAGCTCCAGAAGGAGTACAGAAACTTCAGGATGCACACCCAGATGTAGAAATTTACATTGGAGCACTTGATGAAAAATTAAATGATCATGGTTATATACTTCCAGGCTTAGGAGATGCTGGAGATCGTATTTACGGAACCAAATAATATAAACAGAGACTGCATCAGCAGAAAACTATAATCCCATGGAATGGATATTCCATGGGATTATAGTTTTCTGCTGATGACTAGTACCTTATTTTTATTCATACAATATCATTACTTTAATGAAGATAATAATTTGATGGAGGATAGTAATCTCTTCTTTTCAATTGGTTTACTAAAGAAAAATCCCTGGTAGGCTTGTACTTCATGGAATAACAGGAACTCGTACTGTTTAATGGTCTCTATACCTTCTACAATAATCTCTGCCTTCATACTCTTAATCATATCTAGCATAGCCACTACAAGTGCACCATTAAACTTCCCGGAACCGTAAGTATCCATAAACTTTTTATCTAGCTTAATATAATCAAATGGCATATCCATTATGCAGTGAACATCAATAAAACTAACACCAAAATTATCAAGGGCAATAGAAAAACCTTGTTCTTTAATCTCTAATAAGGCTTTCTTCATTAGTTCTAAATCCTCAACGGCCAAGCCTTCCTTAATTTCTAACACAATTTGATCTCTCTCAACATTATTACTATCCGTCAGTGCAACTAATTGTTTCACAAAGTTAGGCTGAAAGAGCTGTACTAGGCTTAAATTAATATGCATTTTTACATCGCTTATTCCATGCTTTTGTAATTGACAGTAGGTTTTTATAGCTTCACGGATAGAAAAGTAGCCTATACGATCCATTAAACCCAAATACTCACTCATAGATAAAAAATCTAAGGGTTTCACATCACCAAAATGGGGACTACTCCAACGAAGTAAGGCCTCCACTCCAATGATTGACCCACTCTTAACCTCAACAATTGGCTGATAGTATACTGCAAATTCTTTACACCTTTCTGAAATAGCCTTTGTAAGCTGTTCCTGCTTTTTAGAACTTTCCCAGGTATCCAAAGCAAGATGAATCATTCCGGCTTGCTTATTTGTTGAGGTCCTCGAACTCTTTGTAGTAGATCCACTTCTTTGAATTTGACATTCGATATACATCTCACTATTAATTTTCTTAAAGACACCAATACTAATCTTTACCAAAGTAGCTTCACCACTACTATTATATATTGTTATTTTCTTTTCAAAGTATTTGTTTCTTCCATTTTCCAGCTCCTCTAAAAATGTAAGAACCTTACTATAGTCCTCCTTCCAAACAATATCAGAAAACTTAACCTCTTTTTTATAAAATAACTCAGGGTGATATCCATAGTAACTAACATTAGGAGAAACAAAATCCAGATGAAAGGATACATCCTTTCTTAAGCTAATAATAACTGTATCACTTCTACTTATTAAATCACTTAAGGTATTGTTACAACGTAAAATTGCATCATACAACTTTTTCTGTTCATGCTGATTAAAAATAAGTTTGTAGGAGCCTATGATACCCGCTACACTACCATTACTATTAATTAATGGAATACGATTAATGGAACAAAAATATCCTTCTGAGTTATCTGATTTTATCAGCTGTAGGGTTTTCATTAATGGAACCTTTTTATTCATAACGTATTCTTCATCGGATTCCAACTTCTCAGTAGTTGCTACATCCATAATATCCCGCGTACTAACTGGAAAAGTAACAGTATGAAGAAACTCTAAATCGCTAACAAAGCATGTATTCATACACAAAAAGTTACTTTTGTTATCCTTCCATGTAAACCTAGGAAGCCAACTTTTCATATGTTGAGCAAACGCCTGCTTATAGGAGTATTCAAAGAATACGACAATAATATGTTTATCCTCAAAATCAATAACATTAAGCTCAACATCAACTTCTTTACAATTCTCCTTTTTGATTCCATAGGACATATTGTAAAAGATTTTAGTTCCATTATTTTTTATTACCTCTTCTAAATTAATTTTCTTTAATCGTATCACTTTGGCTACAGAGGTGATATTCGTCTCCATGAATTCTTTAGCCAATTCGTTATAGCTAATCACTTTTTCTGTCTCATAAATATAAATTATCGTTGGAAACTCAATATTATCAGCAAATTCTTGGAAATATTTTTTTACAATAGCTTTCATACTACCCCTCCTATAGTAACGAACTAATTTCTCCTTTGAACCCCATTTCTTCTAGAAAGATTTGCTTAAATTGTTTTAAATCTGCTAGCTCCACTCGTTGTATGCCT
>JAEZQN010000122.1 GCA_023441145.1 Bacillota bacterium | reverse complement strand
AGATTCTGCTGCTTGTAAGTTCTCTGAAGTATTATCAGCATTAGCGATAGTATGCTCAAGTCTATTCTGTAATGCACCAAGATTAGATCTTGCGGTAGATACAGTAACAATTGCAGATTCAATAGTAGTAATTGCTGCATTTGCACCAGCAAAACTAGATACACTAAGAGCACTTACACCTAAAGTATTAGCAGACATATCATCTATACTGAATGAAATACTCTGACCTGAATTTGCTCCAACCTGAAGATTCTTGCTACTAAAAGTCCCATCTAACAAGTTCATGGTATTGAACTCAGTAGTATCGGAAATTCTAGTAATTTCACTAGCTAATTGATCTATCTCAGCGCTGATAGCGGTTCTATCTGCACCTACATTAGTGTCATTAGATGCCTGTACACTTAATTCTCTCATTCTTTGAAGAATGGCATGGGTCTCATTTAAAGCACCCTCAGCTGTCTGAATTAAAGAAATACCGTCTTGAGCATTGGTAGATGCCTGATCAAGTCCTCTAATCTGACCTCTCATCTTTTCAGAAATTGATAATCCAGCTGCATCATCACCAGCACGATTGATTCTGTAACCAGAAGATAATTTCTCTGTTGCTTTGGCAAGATTCCCATTAGTAACGCCTAATTGTCTGTTTGTGTTGGCTGCTGCCATGTTATGTTGTATTATCATACAATTCCTCCTTGATTTTGTTAGTAGAATCCTTTCTACTAGGTGTAATATTTGTTTTACAAATACTTATTTGTCAGTTACATCTATAACTAATATATGTCTCATACACGTTTCTCTTAAAGAATATGTAGACCGTGCTGTATACAGTTGAGACAAACTCTAATTATAGATATGAAAGATATCTTTCTTTGTATTAATTATATCGGATATTAAAACTAAAACTTTAGACAATATGAATTATTTTTTCAAAATCTTCCACAAACTCTTTCATATATTGTATGATTTCTTTACAAGCCCCCTTATTAATCTCATATAACTTTCTTGACATCTCAAACGTCTGTCTTTGGTTATAAATCTCCTCTTTTGCCATCTTATTCACTTCAGTCATCTCTATCACACTAGTGTCGAATGCATATACTTCTACTAATGGATAAATAAACATTTCTACCATTATCTGATTCAAAGCAGATAACTGATGGGAAAGTTGTAACCCTTTATTATTTAATCCACTATATTTGATTATGTTGGCAATTAAATCTGTACATAACTTTTCTGCCTTGCTAGAACCTCTATAAAACTCCTCTAACTTAGTAATTGCTTCTTTTAACAGTTCCAAGGAGACATGGTATCTCTTTTCCACATCCAAAACAGTATATTTCTCTAATAGCTTTTCCCCATCAAACGTACCAATACAGTATTCCTCAATGGCATCTTCTAAAGTCATAATCTTGCTGCCCTTAATCAGAGCCCCACCTTCTGTCGCATCTATTACCTGTATTTTATCTTTTAAGGTCACAATAGCATGTTGAAACCAAAGAATATATCCATACATATCCCGTCCAGTATATAGCTCTTCTCCATGAATGCCTTCTACCTTTACTAATTCACTCTGCTCTACTGAATCAGGAATCTTCACACCTCCTGCATGAGTGAAACCATCCTTATATGCAAGATCCTGTCCTACTAAAATTATATTTCTTATTCCCATAGCAAGCGCTACTGTCATACCCGCCGTGGCAACGCTACCACCATATGCACCTTTATGAAACTTCTGGTCTAAATGCTTATAAAATTGATCCCCTAATGCGTCTGAACCAAATATAATTTTACGACCCTTATGACGACTAATAATACTACGATTCGCACTTAGTGCACAAAACAGTGGAATCTCCCATGTAACTGGATTATCATAAAACCTTGGTGGTTTTTCTGGATCAATGGTGACACTAAAATCAGGCATTATATTATGAGCGAGCAAGGTATCTAATGCTCTATCCACACTAATAATTACTGCCTTTCCCTTAGCTTTTTTAATCTGTTCCACGTTTTGATCCAAGGAAGGGCCTGCCGCTACTATAATAGCTGGAACATCCTCTGGAATTTCACCCTGAAATTCTAAAACATTATTGGAGGTGTGGATATACTTTAAGTTCTCGATAGAGTTAAATACAGCAGATTTACCAAATCTTACCATTGTGTTGCGATTAGAAACAACATTTATATAATTTTCTCTAAGTTCCTCCATAACAAAGTCTAATTCCTTTATAAATAATTGTAAATATCCATTAGTCACACAAAGGTTTTGCGCTAAGGCATTATTCCACTGAACAACATTAGATATAACCCGAGTAAAATGAAAGGTATTAATCCCATTCACTACATATAAGATATTGGGGTCATCCAAAATATCTGTAAAATCATAGTGTTCCATGGAAAAGTGGAAAATCTCATAGGAAGGTTCATAAACTATAATACAAAACTTCCCTTTTACTTGATTACGAAGAGCACGAAGAGAGTAGCCATTGCCCAACCCAAATAGTATATATATCTGTTCATAATTATCTTGCTTGTACTGTTCACTCCAAATTCTTGCTTCATGACTAGGATTATACAGACTGTTAAGACGAACTATTTTTGAATCCTTTTGCACCATCAGTATAGGTTCACCATTCAACGCCATCTTTTCCTCTATCACCAGTTGTGGCTTGTTAGATTCAATCTCCTTCTCTAATTCTTCAAAAAGTGATGGATACTTTTCATTTAATACTTTCTTGTTTCTCTCATATATATTCATTGATTCCACCCCTTATTTTGTCTCCATTGATTTAGAACCCATTCCAAATGGTCTAGTAATTCAAATGTCAATAAATCCGCAATTAAAATACCATCTTTACATTCGTATGCATTAAGAATTTCTGTCAATGCTGCATTCACAAAATTCAAATCCACACCATTTGTATTTTGATGCTGTTGGGTCAATTCAACTATCTTGTTCACCACATTTAGCATTCTATCTGTAGCTTCATTCATCAGAGAAAAACCTTTCTCATTCTTCCCTTGATAAAACAAGGTAGCAACGTCATGTAAATCCTCCATATTCTTTTTTATTTCTACTAATTCATTACTCATAAGGTTTCCCCTCCATGTTAAAAAGGTGCATTGGACCTCCAATACACCTTTCTTCTATTTCTTCTTATCCATAAATTGTGCTTCTCCGTTAAAGGCATTGGACATATTTTTATAATAGTTACTAATGCTCTTACTACTTACATTATAGTCTTTGATCCTTTTTCTCGTATCAGAAAATCTAATCTGCAAGCTATCCCTATTCTGGATTTCAAGACGCTGTATTTCCATAACCTTTTTCGATATAGCAATTATATTTTCTTGCATGGAGATAATAACCTTCTGATACTTGTCCTTATAAATGGAAAATCCATCCTTGACCCGGGCATAAC
>JAEZQN010000113.1 GCA_023441145.1 Bacillota bacterium | reverse complement strand
GCGTATTCCCTTGAATGGCATTATTTTGCGCTAATTTGGCAAGTTCATTGGCCTGATTAGCATTTTGGGCATTTAACTTTGTCTGTGAAGAAATTTCTTCTAAGGAAGTGGTTAATTGTTCAATGGAGCTAGCTTGTTCTGTTGCCCCTTGAGACAGTGCAATACCAGAGTCTGAAACTTGTTTAGCTCCTGCTGCAACCTGTTCTGCTGCTACCGTAATATTACGCAGCATTTCACTATTATTATTAATCATTTCTTGTAAGGACTTTGCAAGAACTCCAACCTCATCTTTGCTATCTATCTCTATCTCAACATCCATATCACCTTGGGATAATCTCTTTGCAACATTTACCATTTTGTTTACAGGTACACTTATTATTCTGGATATTATGAAACCTAATACAACTGCCATTATTACGGCAATCACAATTATGATACTTAGTATCAACAGAGCCTCTGCTGCAAGATTCTGATTATCATCTGCTTTATTCTTTGCTGCCTCAACATTATACTCCTCAGCTTCGTTAAACATTTCCTGCATAGTATCTGAGACTTCTTGTAACTCCCCTAAGAATAATAGCCTAGCACTATCAAAGTCATTTTCACCAAAATATCCTATAATAACTGTAAGCTTTTCTGAAAAGAGTTTCCACTCATCCAGTAATTTTGTATAGATCTTTTGTCCCTCTTCACCCTCTATACAATTCTTCTCATAAGATGATAAATATTTATCAATGTCTTTGACAAATGTATCAATCAGATTAATCATCTCATCCTTTTGAGAATTATCCATTACCACCCTTCCAATAGCAACCCGTATTCTCTGAAATTCTATGGAGGACTGGGCTATATAGTTGATGCCCTGAGTATTCTTCTCGTACAGTTGTCTATCCGCATCATCTATTTTCTTTGTGAAAAATATTCCTGATACACCAACAATTCCAGCGATAATAGCAACGATAACAAATCCGATGATTAGCTTTGAAACAATCTTTAAATTTTTGTATTTTTTCATTTTTTTTTACCTTCCTTAACTATATACTCTATACTACCTCTCTAATCTCTTCTAGTTCGTGTTGTGCAAATAACTTATCACAATCCAAAATAAGCTTAACATCATTTCCTACTTTGCCAATATTCTTGATATATCTGTTTTGTAACTCATTTCCTATGCTTGGTGGCTCTACAATATCCTGTTCCTCTATTGTTAACACCTCTGTTACAATGTCAACAATAATTCCTATGGATAGTTGTTCAATATCTACTACGATAATACAAGTTCTTTCGTTATACTCCCTAAATTCTTTTTTAAATCTTAACCGGACATCTATTACAGGAATAATTTTTCCTCTTAAATTGATGATTCCTCTTATGTATTCTGCTAATTCTGGTAACTCTGTAATCGCTTGAATTCCAATAATTTCTGTTACATACCTGATCTCTACCCCATAGGCCTCATTACCTAAAGAAAAGGTTAGGTATCTTCCTTTTTGGGTATCCTCCTTTTCTTCATTGATGTTTTCTTCAAACTCTGCCATTTTCTCATCTCCTTTTTCTCTTAATTGATTAAATCTGACATATTAATTAACAGACAATGACTTCCATCTATCAACAAAGCATCGCCAGTTAATTCCTGTTCCTCCCCCTTTCTTCTTTTATCTTTCTCCGTTATTATCAATGAAGCTGAACGACCATATCACTATACGAGACGTTCAGCTTCTATTAGAGAGGTTCAGCCAATAAATACTTATTCTCTTAATAGCTTATATAACAGATGAGGGATTTCTTCTAAAGAAGCCTGTTTCTCAACTGCTCCAATATTGTAGGCTACCTTTGGCATACCATATACTACGCTTGACGCTTCATCTTGACCAATCGTTCTTGCACCTTGCTTTCTCATAGACATTAGACCTTTAGCACCATCATGGCCCATACCTGTAAGTATGATTCCAACAGATGCTTGTTTAACTTCTTTAGCAACTGATTCAAACAAGACATCTACACTTGGACAATGACCATTTACTCTTTCACTCTGAAAGCATTCTACCTGTAAATGAGAACCAGATTTTTTAATTCTTAGATGATAGTCCCCTGGTGCAATCAACACCTTTCCAGACTCTATACTATCGCCTGTCACAGCCTCCTTCACATAAAAAGGAGTGCTTTGGTTCAACCGTTCTGCAAACATTCTAGAAAATACAGGGGGAATATGCTGCACTATAACTATCCCTGGTAGATTGGCAGGTAACATTTTTAGAATATTATATACTGCTTCTGTTCCCCCTGTAGAAGACCCTATTGCGATTACTTTATGAGAAAAATCCTTTTGTGAGTCTAATCCTTTAGTAATAACCTTCTGATAATTTAGTTTTTTCCAATGGGACACATTAGCTATGGAAGCGATTTTTACTTTTAATAAAAGTTCTTTCACAAAAGATTCTATAGATTGCATAGCCTTAATATCAGGTTTTTGAACAAAATCCACTGCACCTGCAGTCATAACTTCAAATACATTTTTATTGAGAGAACTAACAACAACTACAGGAAGAGGGTATTGAGGCATCAACTTGGTTACAAACTCTAATCCATTCATCTTTGGCATTTCGATATCGCAGGTCAGGACATCTGGTTCTAGTTCAAGAATCTTATCCCTAGCCTGATAGGGGTCTGACGCCGTGCCAACAACCTCAATGAAATTGTCTGAAGAAAGACCTTTTGTCAGAAGCTGCTGGTAAAAATTACTATCGTCAATTACTAACACTCTGATTTTTCTCATATCTTATTCCTTTCTATAGACAGCAGGCATGACATATTTATAAGCTGTCAGCCCTCGGTTTAAAGATTCGGAATGTCCAATAAATAAGTATCCTCCTGGCTCAGTCATCTGATAGAACTTATTAAGTAATTCCTCTTTAGTCTTTTCATCAAAATAAATCATTACATTTCTGCAAAAAATCACATGAAATTGTTTTTTAAATGGAAATGTTGACTCCATTAAATTAAATCTTTTAAACACAATATCTTTTTTTATAGCTGCACAAATTTCGTATTCATTCGAATTTACTTTATGAAAGTAATTCATTTTCCAATTGGGTGGTAATAAAGCTATTTCTGACTCAGTATAAGTGCCATTGATCGCTTTTTGAAGTATATATTGAGAAATATCAGTGGCTAAT
>JAEZQN010000077.1 GCA_023441145.1 Bacillota bacterium | reverse complement strand
CCCTAAGGGCTTCTGTGGAGCCAAAAATTGTATCATTCTCATTCATATCGGTTCCTACATATACAGAATTATTTTTAATCCCTCTTTTTTCAGCTACCTGATTGGTTACAATATATAAGGAACTTCCCGTAACAGAACATCCCGATGGCCCATGGTGAATGACTGCAATATCTCTGATTCCTCCTAGCTGTCCAAGAGCACAGCCTGATAGACAGGTACTAGATTGAGAAAAGCACCGGGCACACCCCTGCAAGGTTCCGCTCTGACTTTTCTCTGCCAGTTCCTTCAAATCACCTACATACCCTGTAATAGAGCCCAAACGGTTCTCTCGAGTTCCCAAATTGGATTTCGATAAATTGATTTTCATTTTATTCCTCCATTCCTATTTGTCATTCTCAAACAATGGGGTTGTAAGGTAACGTAGACCTGTATCTGGAAGTACTACAATGATGTTCTTTCCTTTATTTGCGGGTCTTTTTGCAACTAAAGTTGCTGCATGAATTGCTGCTCCAGAAGAGGTTCCCACTAGAATTCCATCAGTTCTTGCCACTTTTCTTGAAGCATAATAGGCTTCATCAGTCTCCACTTCGATTTTCTCATCATAAATGCTTAGGTCCATGGTTGCAGGTATTCTTTCTGCAGGAATTCCCTCAAAAGAATGAACACCTGTAATTTCAAGAGGTTCTGGATTTTCTAAACTAGGAAGAGATCCTGGACCAGGCTGAATGGCTACAATCTTAATCTCTGGTTTTTTACTCTTTAAGAATCTACCTGTTCCTGAAATAGTGCCTCCAGTTCCAACACTGGCTACAAGAAAATCAATTTTCCCTTCGCTATCTTCCCATATCTCTGGTCCAGTTGTTGCTTCGTGAATTGCCGGATTTGCTGGGTTTTCTATCTGATTTACAAAGAAGATATCTTTCTGCTTTGAAAGTACATTAAGCTCAAGGGATTTGATAGCAGCCACAAAATCACCACCGGTCTCTACTAGAACACTGCTAACGGCTGATTCCTCTGAAAGCTTTATTACTTCTCCACCAAAAGCTCTAATGGCTTTAAATCTCTCTTCACTTACATTATCCTGAATATAAACTCTGAACTTATAACCCTTTGCAGCAGCAATTGCAGCTAATCCAATTCCAGTATTACCGCTAGTAGTTTCCACTATGGTATATCCTGGCTTAAGCTTTCCTTTTTTCTCAGCATCTTCAATCATTGCAAGTGCAATTCTATCTTTCACACTTTGATTAGGATTAAAATACTCAAGTTTTACAATAATTTTTGCCTCCAAACCAAGTTCTCTTTCATAACCAACTAGTTCTAAGAGAGGTGTTTTACCAACCAATTCAGCAATAGATTTATGTATTCCACTCATATACTACCTCCTCATTTTTTATATTCTATAATCATCTTTTATATCCATAAGTCCAAATTCTAAAAGTATTTCTTCTAAACGTTCTGGCTCCATTGGTGTTGGCACTACAAAGTCTTGATTATCAATAAGAGCTTGAGCTAGGCTTCTATACTCATTAGCCTGTTTTGATTTAGGACTGTACTCAATAACCGTCTGTCTACGTATTTCAGCATGCTGAACAATATTATCTCTAGGCACATAATATAATAATTTGGTACCTAGTTCTTTTGAAAACGCACGTAACAGATCCAATTCTCTGTCTACATTTCTGCTATTGCAAATGATACCTCCAAGCCTAACACCTCCCGTTTTAGCATAACGCTTGATTCCTTTGGAAATATTATTAGCTGCATATAACGCCATCATCTCCCCACTGGCAACTATATATATTTCCTTAGCCTTTCCTTCTCTGATTGGCATTGCAAAACCACCACACACAACATCTCCTAATACATCATAAAAGACATAATCTAGATCATCAGTATAAGCACCCAGATTTTCAAGTAGTCCTATAGAAGTGATAATTCCCCTTCCAGCACATCCTACCCCAGGTTCTGGTCCACCTGACTCCACACACTTAGTCCCTTTGTAACCTTCCTTGAGAATACGATCAAGTTTTACTGTTTCTCCTTCCTCTCTCAAAGTATCAAGTACCGTTTTTTGCGCCAGTCCTCCAAGCAATAATCTAGTTGAATCGGCTTTTGGATCACATCCTACGACCATTACCTTTTTTCCACATTCCACAAGTCCTGCTGTTAAATTCTGTGTAGTTGTTGATTTCCCGATTCCACCTTTACCATAGATGGCAATCTGTCTTATTTGTCCCATAGTAAAATTCCTCTCTTTCTATTTAATCTACAAGTTGTCATATAAGTCTTCGATAAGAGTGAGACTTCCTCTGTAGCCTGCATATGCTCTATTGAAAATTAGTCTATCATTAATAGGAAACGTAGCTACTATTAACTGCACTCCTTTTAAAGAAGCTATCTCTGCTTCATTACTACTACCAACAATAAGGGAAATCTCCTCTTCCTCAAGAAGGGCTTTATTAATATCATACTGGTCTGCTAAAAATAATACTTTAGGTGCTCTTGCATATTCTAAATTAGTAAGTTCTCTTCTAATCCGTTCCTTATCTTCCGTTGTAAAAATAGGCTCAGATATAATTACCAAGACAGGAGAAAAACTATAATCGTTGGCAAGAAATCTAGTAAATCCAATAGCATTTGAAGCATCAGCTACTACCGCAAATTTCTTCCAACTCAACCTTCCAATTGCTTGAGCATAAAAACTGTATACGTAGTCTTCCTCCTCATTAATAACTTTTTGAACCAATTCATTATCTAAGCCTAATTTCTTTGCAATTGTATAAATAAATTGACTCGTATCAGTTGCTCCAACTGGAAGTCCTGGTATTCTAATACTTGGAACATGAAATTTCTCTTCAAATTTCTCCGCTGGTCCTTGAAATATCCATGGATGAATAATAATGTTCAACGAAGCACAGGAGGATTGTTTTACAGTTTCAATATCTTGATGACCAGTAAAAAAAGTATTGACCTTTAACCCAAGTCTCTTTAGTATCCTTTCAATTTCCTGTAAGTTACCACTCCAGAACGGGTCATAATAGGGAATAATACCAAAAACATTCACCTGCTTGGGATCTTTCTCAACTTGTTCTTCAATCACCTGTTCAATGAATGTATTCCAGACCACCTCGTAGCCGAGATTACTATCTCCAGCAAAGCCAGGAGTTTCTATCCCATACACCGGAAATCCTTTTTCCTTAAATTCGTTTGTGATACTTACAATATCATCACCTATAATGCCAGCTGTACATCCTGTTAGAATAAAGTAAGCATCCGCTTCTATAACATCAATTGCCCCTTGTATCGTAGACTGTAGTTTTGCTGTTCCGCCAAAGACCACTTCTCGCTCTAACATATTACTGGATGGTATAGATACACTACTCAAAAAACTGGAATTCTTGTTTCCGGATTGACCTTGATTGGCTGCAGTAGCTTGCATACAGCATCCAGGACCTGCATGAAATACTGGACAGACTTTATCAATTGCTCCTAACACAGAATTAATTCCTGCAAGAACACATCCTCCTCTTGGATTTTCAACTATTTCAGACATGCTCTTCACCCCCCACAATATATTTAAATGCATCTTCCTCATACCAAGAATCTCGATAGGGAAGTTTTATATGTCTTGCCAGCTTTTCATTAAATCCAGGATTCTCAAGCTGGTCAGCAATCTTATTCCCTAGAAATATGAGTCCATCATATCCCATAGTAGGCCGTTTCATATCTAAAACATGTGTGGTTGGGATTCCTAATTTAGCCGCCCATTCTGGCACTCCGATAAAGACATCTGGCTTCAGTTTCTTAAGTAAATTCACTTGCTCAAAAGGTTGCATATTAGCTATATCCACCACATAGTCATCATATAATTCGTTTAAATATTCTATATCTGACTGAGCATCTTCATCATAGGTAGGCGTTTCTAATCCTACAAGTTTCATTCCAAAATCTGCAATCAAGGCTGCTGCTGCAAAAGATCTACCTGTACCACCACAGATAAAAACTCTCTTTCCTTGTAGTCTATTTTTAATTGCCTCAACCAATGGTATGATTCTCTCATGCTGCTGCTTAATTACAACTTCTGCTTCTAACTCTTTTCCTACGATCTTTGCTATTCCACGAAACCATACATCTGTATTG
>JAEZQN010000361.1 GCA_023441145.1 Bacillota bacterium | reverse complement strand
CATATCACGAATGTCTGCTAAGATAGACTTCATATGATTACTAATCCCACTAAGGGAGAATAAGTTAGGTTCTGTGGGCGGGTTAAGAGAATATCCAATCACCTTCGCCCCTGCATTAATTAAAATTTTACTAAGCCAAGTACCCTTAAACCCTGTATGGCCTGTGATTAATACTTTTTTATCTTTATAAAAATTCATATCTAACATACTACTTCCACACCTTCCAAGGAGCCTTACCTGCCTGCCACATACTTTCTAGCTTCATTTTGTCTCTTTGGGTATCCATACAATGCCAAAAATCCTTATGTTTATAAGCAACTAGTTGTCCCTTAGCAGCCAATTTTTCCAATGGTTCTTTCTCTAATACAGTAGCATCTCCCTCAATAAGGTCAATAATCTCTGGTTCTAACACCATAAATCCAGCATTAATCATGCTTCCATCATTATCTGATTTTTCACGGAAGGCAGTAATGCATCCATCATTTTCTATCTCAAGCACACCAAATCTTTGCCCTACATTGACTGCTGTCATTGTGGCAAGTTTGCCATGTTTTCTATGAAAATCCACTAACTTTTTAATATTGACATTAGAAACCCCGTCACCATAGGTTAACATAAAGGTTTCATCTCCAATATAGTCTTTTACCCTTTTTACTCGTCCACCCGTCATAGTATGAAGCCCAGTATCTACAAGAGTAACCTTCCAAGGTTCTGCATAGTTGTTATGTACGATCATCTCATTCTGATCCATATCGAATGTTACGTCGCTAGTATGTAGATAATAATCAGCAAAAAATTCTTTGATTACATACTGTTTATACCCCAAGCATATAATAAATTCATTATATCCATATTCTGAGTACTGCTTCATGATGTGCCATAAAATCGGCTTTTCCCCTATTTCAATCATAGGCTTTGGTTTCAAGTGACTCTCTTCACTTATTCGCGTTCCAAACCCACCCGCTAATATTACAACCTTCACAATATTCAACCCTTTCATTGTATGATTTTCCCTAATTTATTAAAATCACAATTAAAACACTTTATTTTATTAATTGTAACATATTACTATAATAACTCAACTATTTTGTGTGTTTTTTCTTTCTTATAATATATAAAAGTATTACAAACACAAAGGATGCTACACTGATTACAAGTCCTAACTCCATCCAGGACGTCTTATACTTAAGAACAATCTCATGTTCTCCCGCATTAACTAGTACTCCCAGATACATCCCATTTACTACTTGCATTTTTTCTTCTCGCCCATCTATATAGACTCTCCATCCAGAAGAATAAGGAATAGAAAAACATAATTGCTTATCAGTAGAAAGATTTACCTTTCCTGATATTTTATTATTTTCCATTCTTACATCAGATAATGCTTCCTCTTTTAGCTTATTTATTTGTTCCTCATAGTACTCCATAGATTGAGACCAAGCCTCAATCCCTTGATAGGAGAATGCTCCTTTTCTCAGAAAACGAATAGTTATCTTGGTGGTACCTTCCATGGAACTCCCCATATTAAACAGAAGGTCTTCCCTTCCTGTTTTATATATGATATTTTCTCCCTGAAGATAAGATTTCTTTGTCATATTTCCATTAGTAATGGTCACAAGCGCATTATAATCTGGATCCTGACTAGTCAAACCAACAATTCGAATATAAGTTTCAGCATCGGAATGCGAATCTATCTCAAAACTTATACTTCCCTTATCCTGTGTTACATTAATTTGGTTTTCTGTAAGTATAACATCATCCAGTACAATATTATTAAGTTCCAATTTTGTATTATTAAATTGTAAATCGGAAGTAGAATTTTTCTTTAACTTCTCTTCATCGTTTTGTAGCACAACACTTTGCAACATTGCTTGTTGTTTTTCTAAATCTGATAACCCTTCATAATCAGCCTTAGTAATATAGCTATCATAAGTATATCCAATTGGCAAGGCAAATTGATTCTCATACAGTGCATAACTTTTATCATGAGCTATGAGAGAATAGCCATAAGGTATACTGGTAGTATCCCCTTTTACAGTTCCATAGTATTTTACACTAGCTAATGCACCTACAGCAGTTCTTCCATCAAGGTTATAATTCAGCACAATATCCTTAATCCCTGAAATATTTAATCCTTGCGTGTAATCTAGAAACTCAGTGGAATTAACGTTGTTAAATTGCGCCACTCCATTATAGCGTAATACTAAGGAGGAGTTAGACGTAGCCTGGTTACCATCTTTTTGTTCAGCTCGATAGAAGCTATCATCCTTTACCTGGTCTAATAAACGCAGTGGATTATTTTTAATTCGGCTAACAGAACTTCCTGCATCCACGTAAACATCTGTATATTTTCCATAATCATATAGATACTTAGCATTAATAATTACAGTTGTACTAGCAACAAGAAACATGACTAACCCAAACGATATTCTTCTTAACGGGTAATGTTTATTATATAAAAGAAATAGCATCAGCATGATTAATAATATAATTCCAGAAAGACTAAAGATATTGCGCACTTCATCTAAGGATAGTATTATTCCACTGTACACAATAACCGTCACAAAAAGTAACTTAACCTCACGATCCTTAAGATTCTCTAATTTATCCACCACCAAAGCAACTACAAAGGCCATTAAAAAAGCTATTGCAAAGCACCATCGATTACTAATAGAATTAAATCCACTGAAGACAAACCCAAAGACCGGCACTAATAAAAGACCAATCCCTAAGAGTATACCCGTTTTAACACTTCTATATTTACTTTCTTTTTGTATTATAACATATACTACAGCAATGAACACAACAGAAGACAAGCCAAGAACTGTCCAGAATCCCGAAACTTGAAACGGACCTATAAAATATGCTAGTACCTTTTTGTAGTACGTAATATCATAAAATAACTTATTATCAGCTGACACTACCGAACTAGTTCGTTCCGAATTTAAGAAGTTATAAAGTAGTGGCATATAGGAGAATGCTGCCAACCCTACTCCTAATAAATAAGCCCCTGCTGACTTTAAAAAAGTACGAATAAACCTTTTCACATCATCGATTTTATATAGATTAAAGTACCGTAATACTCCATATAGTACAAGGACAATGGTGTTCATAAAAGTAAAATAATAGCTATTTGCCATAGAGAACGCGACTACGATTGCAAACTTAAAACCAAACTTCCCATCTTGCAAACACTTATCCAAATACATACAAAGTAAAGGTAAAAAAATCATAGGAACCATAAATTGTGGATGTTTTACCCCTGCATAAAGAGCATATCCACTAAAACAATAAACAATGGCCCCAGTCAATGAATTCCAATTTTTACATTTCATGTGACGACAAAAACATAAAAAGGATACGCCACAGAGAAAATATTGCAGTAATACTATAATGGTATGTGCGATTTCCACCTTGCTCATAGGAAAAAAGACTGCTATTAGGTTAAAAGGCCAAATAAACATATTTAACCAAATACTATATGTACCCATGCCCATACCACAATTAAAATCGTAGAGTATAACACTAAACTTCCCTTGAAGTAGTTCTTTTATAACAGAACGAAAATAATGCCCACTATAAGACAAACTAGGAATATAGGCATGCATTCCATCCTCTTTCCAGATGAAACTTTTACCTGTTAAGTAGAATGCAGAAAAAATCAGTCCACTTATGATGCACCAAAAAAAGAAATAGATTATTAGCAACCTTTTAAAACTAATATGTCTATCATCTAAATAACACAAATTATTAATTTTTTCCCTTGCCTTAGCTAATTTTAGCCACATAACAAGTTCTCCTTTATTTCACCCATAAAATGTACTATATCTTTTTTTTCAATCTAATCCAATATGTTCAGTCATACTTAGTTATTATAACATATCTATAGTAATGTATAAAGTTTTTTGTCTACATGACACTATTCTTACTTTCTCATGACTAATAACATAGTACACTTTTTGAATTCGACATTATTCTATTCATTACGCTATATTACGATTTTGCATTCCTATGTTAACATAGATGTATTATTGTTGCAAGAAAAAAAATCCTTACTCCGCCATTTCCCACCAATTGCCACACAGCAAAAGACTCCTACACTTTTAAGCTTCTAAAGAGTAGCAGTCTTTTGGTTAACTACAATCACTATATGTAGACTTCATTTACTGTACATAATGTCTCGTTATTTGATCATTGTCCGCGTTCAATACATTTGTTACAGATACATACTTAGCAGTAACATCAATTAGAGTATTTTGGGTAAGCATTTGTTGCAATTGCTGATCTGTTATTATATTCTTCGGAATCGGATATGCCTTTAACGCAGCATTATCATCAATTTGCCGTATACGAATACGTATGTATCCATTACATTTGCTTAATACATTAGCAACGATTTGTGGGTTCTTTACGCCCTCCATACAAATAATATTGACTACAGCATCTGTTGTACTAAGACCAATGCTCTTAAAGGTATTACCACTGATGATAGGACCATCCCACTGCATCACACGAATTGGATAATAGCTGATGTTTTGGAAGGTATTGTTCGTTATTTTTACATTGGTATGCCAACCCTTATCTGTATAGTGATGACTTCCTACAGCGGATTCTAGATTTTTAAATACATTATTGGTTATGGTAATGTCATCATTTGGTGTCTTATCATAATTGGTCCACTTACGGACAAAGCCTCCGGTATTCCGATCAGGCATATCTAGATTAATTGCTTCTTTTGTTCCAATTACAGACCTATGGTCTACAAAGGTACAATTCTTAACTACTACCTTCTTAGCAGCATCCATTTCTATGCAATGACCAGTGCTCATATTCTTAAAGGTAAGTCCCTCAATGGTTACATTATAATTATGACACATGATAATTCCAAGAACTAAGTCTTTTTTATTAAGGTCGATGATGGCGGTACCATCCGCTGGTCCTACAAAACGAATATTTTTCGCACCATTATAAGCAGAATATTTGCTATTTGCAAAGTATCCTCTTGGAGAAACAAGAGAGAACATTCCTGTTGTACCTTCAATACCTATATCTTTTGTCTCTGTAGTATACTGAACTACAGCACCTGATTCAAATTGAATGGTTGTATTGGAACCAACTGCTAACTCCGCTGAGATCTTGTATAAGCCAGGACCTAGAACCAAGGTTCCTCCACCATTAGCTTCAATCTGGTTCAAATAGGACTGTATCATATAAAACTGTCTGGTTAAGTCATGATAGGTAGACAATACCATATTATCCAATTTATATGGTTGGGTATTAGGGGTTACACGGTAAGTCTTATTAGCTCCCTCATAGAAATAATAATGTGTATGCTTGGTCTGTGCATTATTGTAGATCTTTACATAAGGAAGTACGGAATTCACACAGGAGTTTTTCTTATACATTTGAGTTATTTCAGCTCCTGTAATGGTGTTTTCTGTCTTTGGACTATTCTTCACAAGCTCTTTATCTGAGTTTTCACAAGCGATTGCCATAATTGGGAGAGGCACGGCATCAAATTTATTACCAGTAATCACTGGGTTTTTAACCCCACCAAGGTAGATTCCTCTCGCAAAGTCCTTAGTACCTTTTATGATTTTACTTCCTGTTCCCACATTGGTAAAGCTATTATCTAAAAACTTAGGAGCATCCCAATTCAAGGCACGAATTACGTCACTACTAATATTTTTAAATGTATTTTTCTCAATTACTATGTTAGTAAAATATCTATCTTTCACAAATCTTACACTGGCAATTCCTCTTTGCAGGTTATTGAATTTACAACCTACGATAGTAATTTTACTATTTATAGAATTATCATGTTTCACCCAGGACTTCGTCTGCTTCTTTTCTTTTGCAGGGATATCTAACAGAATTCCAGTTGTTTTAGATTTCTGACCACTAAAACTACAATTAATGATCTTTACATTTTTACAACCATTTACAGTAATAATATAAGTAGAGCCTTTCACATTTTTGAAAATAATATTATCCACTACTACCTTGTTATTATGGGCCATAAAGATTGCACTTGCGGAGCTTCCTCCCATATCAATAGTGGCTCCCTTCCCACCTATGATAGAAATATTCTGAGCACCTTTAAATGCAGCGGTACTATTTTTAGTATTTTGCTTACTTGGTGGCACTAAGTAAAACATATAGGCAGATGCTTTAAGAGTCTTTACCCCAGTAGAACTTAGTTTCTTAAGAACTGTTCCTGGGCTAAGTTTTATCGTTACATTCGAAGGAATGCATAAGGTATTGGTGATGTTATAAACACCTTTCTTTAAAACTAGCGTTCCTCCACCTTTCTTTTCCAAAAACTCCAAATACGATTTTAACATGTAGTAATGCTGTGTTTTCTTATTGTAGTTCTTACTCTTCATATACTGACCTTTAACCGGCTTGGTTTTTGTGGTAACCGTATAGGTCTTATAGGTAGCTGCTTTCACTTCTTTAGCAGGGCTTAGGTTCACCACACCAAGATACAATAAAAGAAAAACTCCTATAGCTAAGCATATACGAGTAATCATCTGTTTTATCCTCATGCATTCATCTCCTATCATTAATTTTCACTAATGCTATATTGTGTGTATCGACAAATATCGTATCCTTCTTTATGTATATGCAATTATTTATATTCATTTATCCATCATTTAAAAGTATATTTTACATTAATAATACATACATTGACACTATTCGATGTATATGTTATAATCCCTTGAATTACTATTTCCACAATGATTTTTATACTAAAGTTTTATTAAAAGGAGAACTTATATGAATAATGTAGTTGGGCAAACTTCAAAAGGGAATACCCCATTTGTTGCCACCAGAGACTATTGGCTTGATAATATAAAAGGTGTTCTTTTAATTTTAGTAGTCGTTGGACATATGACTGCTAGCATGAGGGATTACTATCCAGACATTAAACTACTTTATAACTGTATCAACACCTTCCATATGTGTGCATTTTTAATCATCACTGGTTATCTATCCAAACGAAGAATCGATCAAAAAGATTATATCAGCGTGATTAACAAAAATGTAATTCCTTATGGCTTGGCTCAGCTTCTGATCTATGTATTTATCTCTCTTGTACCTAATGGATACAAGGCTGCAAGCGTAGCGGGAACATTCTCTGCAAAGTATTTCACCTTTACTGTACCAATCTATCAGCTCTGGTACCTAGCAGCTTTAATCATCTTTATGATAATTTGTATTAAATTACAACCAAAGCGACACCCACTGATATTCTTTGTGTCTGCCTTTGTTCTTAGCTTAGTAAGTGGTTACTTAACACAGATAACTGTATTTCGTTTTTCTAAAGCCATTGGCTATTTTCCATTCTTCTTGATTGGTTACTTCTTCCCAAAGAATGGGATGGAGTTTATTCGTAAAAAGCTATGGCTCTGTATCCCTGCCATTGCTATTTTTGCAGTGCTGTTATACTGGCTAAACCTCCCTGGAAGTAGTGCTATTTCTGATTTGCATGGATTTTCACGTGCTTATGAGAAATATTCTGATGTGTATGCTAACTTCCCACCGGTACTAGCAAGAGCACTTTTCTTAACTCTAGTACCAATCATCTCCTTTGCTTTTTTCTCCTTAGTACCTAGAAGAAAGACAATTTTTACTAAGCTTGGCCAACGTAGTATGTATATCTTTGTACTTCATATTATACCGCTTGTCCTTCTTAGAAGCATTAACTACAAGACAAAGTTCTTACTTGATATGGACGAACGATATATCAGAGTATTATTTGTTATCTTCTGTATCGCAATTACCTTTGTACTAGCTAGTAATATCGTTTATAAGATATTTAGACCGTTGTTAGAACCAAAGTTTGATATTAGAACCGCAGTTGGGGATCTATATGAACGTCATAAAAAACTAAAAGAAAAATAGAAGTGCAAAGTCGTTTTCTTGACATTCATGTCGTATTATGGCATAATAGTTTGGACAAATAGCAAATAGAACGTAGAATTCTTCACCGAATTCTACGCTCTTTTTTTGTTACATAAGAAATTGCTTCGCAATATCCTATGTAACAAAAAAGCTTTCTAAAAACAGAAAGCTGGTAATCGCACTGGGTTGGCTTGGATAATGTCGTTTTCACGACCCACCGCAGGTGAAGAGTTTTGCTTGCAAAACTCTTTATTTTTTCGCAGTTTTCAGGCAGCTTTCCTCTAATAAAGACTCCAAATTGAATGTTAGGAGGAGACTATGAATCAAACAGATAACAGTCTATTTTTAGGAACTGAAAAGATTTCAAAGCTTATGATGAAATTTTCTATTCCGTGTGTTCTCTCTCTTTTAGTGAGTGCACTTTACAATATTGTTGACCAAATTTTTATTGGTAACAGCGAGCTTAGCGCACTTGGAAATGCCGCAACAGGGGTAGTTTTTCCTATTTTCGTAATAGCTCAAGCCTTTGCTTGGTGCTTCGGCGATGGCTGTGCCGCTTATCTTAATATATGCCAAGGCAAAAAGGATACCAAGACGGCCCACAAAGCAATTGGGACTGGTATAACAATTACACTACTTACAAGCCTTGCGTTAATGGCCATCTTCTATCCAATAAAGACACCACTTTTAACACTATTTGGGGCTTCTAAGAACAGTATCTCAATGGCGATTGAGTACTTCGATATCATCCTAGCTTTTCTCCCTACGTTTATGCTATCTAATATGATGAACGGGGTAATACGTGCAGATGGAAGTCCTGGATGGTCTATGACCTCCATGCTAATAGGAGCCATTATAAACATTATTCTTGATCCATTATTTATTTTTGGATTTCACTGGGGTATGGCAGGTGCTGCCTTGGCTACTGTTCTAGGGCAAACAGTTTCTTTACTAGTCAGTGCCCTGTATTTCTTTAGAACACAAAGCTTTACACTTAGTATAAAAAGTTTTCTTCCTGATTTTAAGGTATTTTCTGGTGCATTAAAATTAGGAGCTTCCTCTTTTATTACGCAAATGACCATCGTCATTATTATCTTAGTTTGTAATACGATGTTAGTAAGATACGGAGCACGATCACACTATGGCATGGATATCCCAATGGCTGTTATGGCCATCCAAAGCAAGGTCTTTTCTGTAGTAATTAACCTCGTAGTAGGTATTGCATTAGGATGTCAGCCTATTATCGGATATAATATTGGTGCAATGAAATATGACAGAGTAAAGAAACTCTACAAATCCATACTATTATGTACGGTTATAATTGGACTTTCTTCCACCCTGCTATTACAGCTTGCCCCAAAGGCTTTAGTTGGAATGTTTGGTACCCCAACCAATATCCCTAATCCTGATGCTTATTGGGATTTTGCCGAAAAAACTTTCCGTATCTTCCTGTCCCTTATTACCTTTACTTGCATTGTAAAGATGTCTTCTATCTTCTTTCAAGCATCTGGAAGGCCAATTCATGCTATAGTTGCTTCTATCGTTCGAGACATTTTATGCTTTGTACCTATGATTATTATCCTTCCAATTTTTTTTGGCATTGACGGGGTTCTCTTTTCTGGACCGATTGCAGACTTCATCGCTATGATTGTATCTACGGTTCTGACAATCACTTATTTTAAATCATTAAGAGAAGACAAACACATTGACCAAGATAAGATTAGGCCGAAAGAAGCACTTAAGTAAAGAGTGTTCCACTTTTTTCTATATAAGTAAAAGGCCACTGTTGCTATTACCCTTGTTTGATAGGGGAAGTCCAACAGTGGCCTTATTTTTTATACAACTTCTACTTTTCTACGTCTTTTATTATAGTGGTTACCTATCCACCTAAACAATCTCTCTCTTCCCATATCCACTACTATACAAATAGCATAAATAGCAATACCGATTCCTAATAGCTTAAAAGGATAGCATTTCGTCGAATAGAATGTTGTAATATCGATTGCTACAATATTATTCCATATAATCGGTCTTAAAATGGGATGCTCATGAATGATGTAGACTCCAAGATTATGTCTCGCTATTGTATTTATAATCTTAGACCTAAGCTTAAGATCTTTAAAATACATCAACCACATGACTCCCTCTATAATCGAGATAGGGTTATCGTTGCGCAATACAATATTTCTATACCCGGGTACTTTATAGGTAAATACAACATTTATCAATGCCAAACCTACTCCTATAAGAAGATAACGTGGTTTTGCCTTTTCATGATGTGGTGCAAATCTACGAATATACCCTCCTAGTATATACATAAAAACCACACTATACAAAGATTTACCATCATCATTGTTTATTATTTTATTTAAGTTCAATACCTGTTTGGTTGGTTCCATAAGAGTAAGTACAATCCAAATAGAGAATATAAAAAATAACACTCCAATTAAAATCTGGTAGGTCTGCTTGGGAATCTCCTTTAAAGCTCGATTTATAAATGGGGCAAAAAACAAAATCAAAAGGTAAGTGGTCATAAATGGCCATATCTTTGTTAAAAACGGAAGGAAGCAACGGATAATATTTTTAATATTCATAGTATAGGTAAGCTTATCTGCCCACTCAAATGGTAGTTGACTAGCAATAGTGAAAATTAACCATATTCCCACAGAATAGAATATGACTACCAAATAAATAGACTTGATTTTATTCCATGCGTCCTTCATCGTCATCTCTTTACTGATCATAAAGTATCCCATAATTACAATGTACATATACACTGGTGTTCTAGATAACATCATAACAACCCAATACAACAAGCCATCCATTCCCCCAGCTTTTGAACCAAACTTGGAATATGTACCATAGCTACAAATATGTAAAAAAACAACCTGTAACATAAGTAAGATACGTAATAGTTCTATTCCAGATTCTCTTTCTTTTTTTTGTACTGTCAAATTAATACTCCCTCCTTTTGTCCTATTATGTTCTCATATAAGTGACATTATCTTGATACTCCACCATATCCTCGTAGATGCGTTTACAGTTATTCTGGTCATGGTAAGCGAAGAAATCGTCCACTCTCTTAGCATAAAGTTCCTTCATCTTACAATCATGCTTCATATAATCAATCAAAACATCTACTAATTCCTCATTGTCATGAGTAATCTCACCAAATGCCATTGTATCATAATGGTAGCTACCCTCCTCATAATGTCTAGGAATCCTATGATGATGTAAATAAACAATAGGCTTATACATGTAAGCAAAATCAAACTGCACACCGGAATAGTCAGTTACCATCAGACTAGATTCTACAAATACCTTTTCATAACTCATGTCTCCAGTGGCTGGAATAATGTCTACATAATCATTTCGTTTAAAGTCTCCTACCTGTGGACTTACAATAGGATGCAGCACGTATAAAATATGGTAGCCATATTTCTTGGCTGCTTCAAGTAGCCTTGGATGATTAATTAGGCTATTATATATGTCATAGTAAGGGGTTTTTATAAAATCCTTATTATAATCCCGCTCTACCCCTTCATTTCTTGTAACAGGTCTTGCAGATTGCATTCTCCAGGTCGGAGTGATAAGAAGCTGCCGTTTATCATTAGATACTAATCCATCATATCTTGGCACTCCGGTTAGTTTTAAGGCATTATAACCTTCATATCCATAAACCGGTCTAGAGAGATTCTCTATTTCATACTTAGATGCACAATAATACAAACGTGTATTGTCTCTTAGACGATTTTGGGCAATCGCAATCTTTTGAACAGAGAGACCATGCTGTACACATACAACGTGAAAATCCACCAAATCCTTGATAAAAATGGAAGTCTTAAGGTAATAATCGTTAAAGGCAAACACGGTAGAATTAGTTACTATCATCATTTTAGCATATAAAAATACCATTCTATGCTTTATGCTTGCCCGTTTTAGTGGCCTATAGCCTTCTGTTCTAAGTCTCTTATAATCCTTCGCCTTCTTATCCAATAGGTAGTAGGCATCAATATTCTTGGAATGTTTGCATACATATTTATATAGGTACTCGCTAGAATCTCCACCCTTATAAATCTTGTCATAAAACATCCAAATGTTCCTGTGCTTATAAAGTGGCCTTAGGATGTGATATAGCAATCTTACCAAAGTATGTTTCTTAGCAGATGGAATCTTACTAAAAATCATCTCTTTTATAAGGTGCCATTCTCTTTCTCTAATCCATTTTTTCTTTGGAGTATTAATAAATATGGATTCATCCTTCCAAAATAAAGCATATGTTTTAAAAACCCAGTATCCATTCCGAAAAGCGTTGCTAAGCCTACTAAAATGAGATGCAAAATCCAGTTTTAATGTTACAACATTCTTGGTTTTATTATTTATTGCTACGAAATCCAATGGGGCTTTTTCATAACTGGCCTCTAACGGAACCGTTACATGAAAGCTTTGTCTTTTGTATACTGGCTGACCAAAGAACTTGGTATGGCTATACAGCTCATTATAGGTAAATTCATAAAAATCCCCATTCAGTCTGACTCCATAGGTAAATAGATCTGGAGAAAACAACTTAGAGATTGTCCCATCTATCTCTAAGCAACCCTTTGCATAATTAATAAATAAGATATTAGGCTTTAAATCTTTGATGGAGCTAATGGCATTGTATCCATAATATATATAAATATTCCCCTCTGTATCGTAGTAATCAAACTTTATATCCAAATTTTGATGCTTAATCTTTAGAAATACAGTAATTAAATCAGCACCTGGCCTGTATAACATTTCTCGATTACCATTGGCAATGACCTCATCCTCTATGTACTGCAATAACTTATGATAGCTCCATATATAATCGTAGGATGTACTCACTGGAACAATATGTTTATTTATATTGTTATAACT
>JAEZQN010000308.1 GCA_023441145.1 Bacillota bacterium | reverse complement strand
GATAAAGTATGATAATATATAATATATGGAATATTTAGGCGAGTAATGTAAGAAATGGTAGAAGGAGGTACTATAAATGGCATCCATACTAATTGTAGATGATGAGCAGACCATCAATGATCTAATTCAGTTGAATTTACAGATGGCAGGATATGAGTGTTATCAGGCTTTTGATGGAAAAAGTGCAATTGAGATGCTAGAACACCATTACTATAATCTTGCACTGTTGGACATTATGCTACCAGAAATAGATGGGTATGAACTAATGCCCTATTTCAAAAAGAAGGGAGTACCAGTCATCTATTTAACAGCTAAGGACTCTGTACTTGATAAAGTGAAAGGCTTAAGAAATGGTGCAGAGGACTATATCACAAAACCATTTGAGGCTATGGAGTTGGTTGCAAGAGTAGAGTTAGTATTGAAACGAAATGGCATCATAAGACAGGTTTTTGAATTAGGAGACGTATTTATCAATCTGGATGAACGAATTGTAAAAAAGCAGGGGCATATTGTAGACCTAGCTGCACAAGAATATGCACTCCTTGAGATTTTGGTCAAGAACTGTGGGTTGGCATTATCTAGAGAACGCCTTTTAGAAGGGGCTTGGGGATATGATTATATTGGTGAGACCAGAACGGTGGATATGCATATACAAAGACTAAGAAAGAAACTTGATTGGGAAGATGTAATTACGACCATATATAAATTCGGATATAGATTGGAGAGATAGATGAGGATACGTTCAAAAATATTTCTTAGTATTACATCCGTTGCAATGGGTGCTTTTCTTGTGGTATCTATTGTGCTCATTATTCGTAGTCATCAAAACTTAATCGAAGGGGAAGTGGAACGGACAAAAAATGAGTTTACCACCATTTCATCGGCTATAACATCATATACCAATCTGATAAATCGGAGTGAGGAAGAGGTGTTCCAGGTCTTTACTCAGTATATGAATTTTTATAAGGATAGAGGGATCTATCTTGCGTATGTGCAAAAAGAACATTTACGGATTGGGGAGGAATTTATTAAACCTCTTTTAACAAAAGAGATTCTAGGCGCTACAGAAGAAGAAAACACCGTAAAGGTACAGCAACAGGATGGTACTTACTATATTGTAAGTGTTAATTATTTAAGTGAATCTAACAAACTGGTATATGTAAGGAACATAACATCAATATACAAAGACAGGCAACAGATGATATTTATGTTAGTTTGTATAGGGCTAGCTATGTTTTTACTTATCCTACTCATTTCTATTACTTTGTCCCAATCCATTACAAGACCACTTAGCAAATTATTGGAAGGGGCAAGATGTATTGAACAAGGCAAGTACGACTTTTGCTTAGAGGAAACGAAAGGGGAAGTGGGTTTGCTTGCTGCTGGCTTTAATCGAATGAGCCGAACAATTAGTGAACGAGAGCAAGAGTTAGAAAACAATCTAAAAAGTAGGGAGCAGTTTATAGGAAATATAGCTCATGAAATGAATACTCCCCTAACTGCAATTCAGGGATATGCCCAGATGTTACAGAGAAAAAACATCAGTGAAGAAACCAGGTTACAATCCCTTGAAACAATTCAAAGGGAAACAAGGCGAATTCGCGATATGCAAACGAAATTACAAACACTCTCTCTCCTAAAATCAGATGAAATAGAATTGAAAAAGGTGGACTTATGTGCAGTCTATGATTCTGTTTTTGAGGATATTAGGTGGTTATTAGAAGAAAAAGAGATACATATTGATTGCACGAAAGGTGAAAATACTTGTGTTGTGCAGGGGGATGCTACGCTCATTTACATGGTAATCTCCAATTTACTACGCAATGCAATTAATTATTCCAATTCTAAAACAACTGTCACAGTGGAACTTGGTCGACAGGATTCCCATGAGGATAGCAGTAGGAAAGTCCCTCAACCTAAGTACTATATATCCGTACAGGATCAAGGCATAGGAATACCCAATGATAGGTTAGACCGCATCTTTGACCCATTTTATCGAATAGATAAATCTAGAAGTCGTAAAACTGGTGGAAGCGGTTTGGGGCTAGCCATTTGTAAAGAGATTATGGAGGTGCTTAAGGGGAGCATTTATATTGAATCTATTGTGGGAGTAGGAACAAAAGTGGTAGTTCAATTTATGGAATAAAGATTTACAACTCTGTTACAATTCAAAAATACAATAGTGACAATCCATTGATAATATATAACTATCAGCTAACTAGTGCTGAAAGCTATACGGGAGGATATTTGTTTATGAAGAATAGAAATTATTTGATTGTATTAGGAGTTGTATGTTTGGGTGCTTTTACAGGATGTAGTTCTAGCGTGGAGGATTCTGTAAAAACCTATGGTGATTCAGATGTATTAGTAAAGGCGCAGGAGGCAGTAACATCACCTGAAGCTAGTCAGAAGGTGGTAGCATCTCCAGAAGTTAGCCAGCGGGCAGTAGTATCTCCAGAAGCTAGTAAGGAGGCAGTAACGTCACCTGAAGCTGGCCAGAATGCGGTATCTTCTCCAGAAGCTAGTAAGGAGCCAGTAGTATCTCCAAAGCCTACCCAAAAGCCTGGTGATAACGACTCTATTGTTAAAGCGACAATAGAACATCCGGATAGAGGGATGACGATTGTAAATAAATCTAACCCTACAGTAAAAGCTACGTCCTCCAAAACAGAGATACTAAAGGAGAAAGAGTATAGTAAGGTTCGTATCTCTGGTATTAGCAGTGATAATACAGTGGTCTGGTATTATGATTCGGAGCCTTTTTCACCTACTGAGAAAAATGTTCCATTAAAATTATTGGGAGATGCCTACGAAGTAACTTACATTTGTGAAAAGGGCATAATAACTGCCCTTGATACTGCGACAGGTAATGTGCGCTGGATCAGTAAGGAATTTTCTAAGATATCTGGAGAAAATGTGAGTTGTTTTGTGCCTAATTCAAATGGCCATATATACGTCTCTGGATATTATGGGCCCGACTTTATGGAATTAGACAATACAGGCAAGACCGTTAAAAGAATTGAGCATTTAGCAGGAGATAAGTATTACTGGCCTCTATCTATGGACATTACTGAAGGAAATGAATCGTTACTTATATATTATCAATCCAATGCAAAATATGTGTTGTTGAATTTAGAGGATTATTCTGTTATTAAATTATTAAATAATCAATAGATTTTGGGCTTAAAAATACTGTAAATTAGTATTTTTAAGCCTTTCTTGATTTCATTGTTAGAACGTAATCTACGCTCCTATCATTTATAGAAAATGGTTTAATTTTTAGTATCTTAGATTTATAATAATAGTAGTATCAAAAATCCATAATCTAAGATAAGGAGCAAACAATGACGAAGCAAGGTATCAAAGAATTGGTAAAAAAGATGACTTTGGAAGAAAAAGCTTCCTTATGTTCTGGGGAAGATTTTTGGCATACAAAGTCAGTAAAGAGACTAGGTATTCCAGCAACTATGGTAGCAGATGGACCAAATGGGCTACGTAAGCAAAATCTGAAGGCAGATCATCTAGGTGTTAACGAAAGTATAAAAGCTGTTTGTTTTCCAACAGGTTGTGGGGTAGCCGCATCCTTTCATCGTGAATTGATTAGAAAGATGGGAGAAGCCATCGGGAATGAGTGTCAGGCTGAAGATGTAAGTGTTGTCTTAGGCCCAAGTACTAACATTAAGCGTTCTCCGTTATGCGGACGTAATTTTGAATACCTATCGGAGGATCCTATTGTTTCCTCTAAGATGGCTGGAGCATTTATTGATGGCGTTCAAAGCAAGAATGTAGGCACTAGTATTAAGCATTATCTCGCAAATAATCAAGAATTAAGAAGAATGTCCTACTCTGCGGAGATAGATGAGCGTACCTTACATGAAATCTATCTAGCAGCCTTTGAAGGAGCAATTAAAGATCATAAACCATGGACGGTTATGTCATCCTATAACCGAGTAAATGGTACTTATGTATCCCAAAGCCGTCATTATCTAACAGAAGTTCTTCGGGATAAATGGGGGTTTGATGGATATGTAGTCAGTGATTGGGGAGCAGTGAATAACCGTGTGGAGGATCTTCGTGCTGGGCTAGACCTTGAGATGCCTTCCTCTAATGGGTTGAATGATGAATTACTTGTAAAGGCTGTAAGAAATGGCTCCCTAGAGGAAGCTGCTTTGGACCAGGCTGTAGAACGTATCTTAACCATAATATATAAATATGAAGATAATAGGGATCATCAGGCAGTTTTTGACTTGGAGAAGGACCACGAACTTGCAAGGCAAATAGCTGAAGAAACTGTCGTCTTACTAAAGAATGACAGCATTCTTCCATTAAAAAAAGACGCGAAAGTTGCTTTTGTTGGAAAATATGCCAAGGAGCCTAGATATCAAGGTGGTGGCAGTTCTCATATTAACAGTAGCAAGGTAACCTCTGCTTGGGATTGTGCCAAGGACATGGGCAATGTAATATTTGCACAGGGTTTTTATGACAAAGAGGATGTGATAGAAGAGACGTTGGTGAAAGAAGCTGTAAAAGCAGCAGCTGAGTCTGAGGTAGCTGTAGTTTTTGCTGGTCTACCAGATTCCTTTGAATCGGAAGGCTTTGACCGTGTACATATGAGACTTCCAAACTGTCAGAATCATCTAATTAATGAGATAGTCAAGGTACAGCCTAATACAGTGGTTGTGCTTCACAATGGCTCTCCAGTTGAGATGCCATGGGTAAATGACGTAAAAGGTATTTTAGAAGCATATCTTGGTGGAGAAGCAGTGGGTGGTGCCGTTTATGACATACTATTTGGTAATGTCAATCCAAGTGGTAAATTGGCGGAAACCTTCCCAATTAAGCTAGAAGACAACCCTTCCTACTTGTTCTATTTCGGTGAGAAAAATGTTGTAGAATACAGGGAAGGAATCTTTGTGGGATACCGTTACTACGATAAGAAAAAGATGGAGGTCTTATTCCCATTTGGCCACGGTCTATCCTATACAACTTTTTCCTATTCCAATCTAAAGGTAAGTACGAAGAAGCTTAAGGACACAGATACCCTTACCGTATCGGTAGATGTAACCAATACAGGGGCAATTGAGGGTAAAGAAGTCGTACAGCTCTATGTGGCTGACAAGGAGAGCGTAGTCATCCGTCCTGAGAAGGAATTAAAGGATTTTAACAAGGTAAATCTAAAGCCAGGAGAGACAAAGACGGTAACCTTCACCTTAGGAAAACGAGCCTTTGCCTACTATAATACGCAGATACATGACTGGCATGTGGAGTCTGGCGAGTTTGACATCTTGATTGGCCAGTCCTCTAAGAACATTGTTATGTCAGAAACAGTGTTTGTAGAATCCACTGTAAAGATTCCTGTTCATTATACCACCGACTCTATCCTAATGGATATCATGGAAGATGAAGAAGCAGGAAATATTGTAAAACCTATATTGGAGTCAAACATGTTGAGTGGTGAAGAGGAAACGGAGGCAGCGAATGAAGCCATAACCCCAGAGATGGTTCGTGCAATGATGGACAACTTCCCACTTCGTTCCGTCCTTTCCTTTGGAGGACAAGTAACTCCAGAACAATTGCAACAGCTAGTGGATGTGTTAAATGCTATGCAGAAATAATAGGAATGCTATAGATTGACTAGGGTGCATTCAAGTGGATAATACCCCTTGAATGCACCTTGTTTTGTGATGGTAGAATGAGATCTTTGAGAAAAATAAGTCTTAACAAATAAAAAAAAGTGGTGTATACTAGTTAAGTACATAAAGACTGCGCGAGTGGCTCAGTGGTGGAGCATCTCCTTCCCAAGGAGAGGGCCGCGGGTTCGAGTCCCGTCTCGCGCTTGAAGATTTAAACCGTGAACCGTTGTAGAATAAGGTTTTGCGGTTTTTTTGGTTCACATAATTTTAAAATTATTGAGTACACATGAGTACACTAACGTAATGCATTTTCATAAAGCTTATTCGTCTCTTTTGAACTATAAGGGTTGAATATATATCCTAATGTAGTTCGTTCGTCATTGTGTCCCAACGCCCGTCTGATTTCATCAAGAGGAACACCGTTAGCATTTAGTTTGGATGCATAAGTTCTTCTGATATCATGTGAACTCTTTACTTGAATACCAGCCTTTTTACACAGTTTTTCAAGAAGATGTGCTATGGTTCGTGTCGTTAATCTTCCGTTTGCATTACAGAATATGAAATCGTCATCCTTAAAGTGGTTCTCCATGTTTATTTCTTTTACCATAGATAGAATATCTTTTGCAGTCTCTGTTAGGTATAAAAAACGGTCTCCATCATCATTGTCAGTTTTTACATGATCGACGATTATGCGCTTAGAAGGTTTAAATGTACCATTTTCATTTATAGTAGAGACTTTTTGTTCCATTCTCTGCACATGGATATAATCGTTTTCCACATCACTCCATTTAAGAGCAACTAACTCACTAATTCTTACACCTAATTGAAATAACACTTTGATGGCATATATGGAATTTTTTGTAGGATATTTTTGAAGTTCAATATCCATGATACTCCATAGGAGAATTTGTTCATCAGGAAGATATACTTGCGTATTATTTGATTTCTTTGGAACATGCCTGCATAACCCAGTATTAATAGTGCAATTATCCCAAATGTTATACGAAGTAATATGACGATCATAAGCAAGTTTTAATATGCCCTTAAAGATTATTTTCATATTATTCAATTCTTTTTTTGTTAAATGAAAATTTTTTATGGTTAGATGGAAAAAGTCTTCTACGTCTTCTTTAGTAAGTTTCGTAAGTGGAATGGAAATTATGGAGTTTTTTTCATAGTATCTGCGCCAATGCTGTGCATGTCTGCGAAGTGTCTCAGTACTCTTTGTGGATGTTTCTTTTTTTGAGAACCATGTTGGATACAATGTTTCTAAGGTGTTAAATTTGCTTTCCTTTACAAAGTAATAATCTTTTAGGGCGTTAATCAACTCAGTATAGGATGTTTTTGCTATTTTTTTTCGGCCAGACTCAGTAGTAACATAGGTTGACCAACGTCCTTTTTCTCCTTTAGGTTCCGTTATCTTATAAGGGTGTTGTGATAGAACTTCTTTTAGTTTCATGTTTTCAATTTCTCTCAGCACGTCTGCTGGTATTGTATCATATGTTTCTAAATTATGTAAGATTATAATTTTGTCTTTTTTCATGGTGATCACTACCTTTCTAATAACTTCAAAAGAAGTATGCTAGAAATGCAGTGGTCATAACTTTCGGTTTGCTAAGATAACATCTGGTTACTTAGACACTCAATAAGAACAAAACATAGGGAAAAAAAGTATTATGGTGATACTTACTATGAGCAGAATGAAATGAAAATGAAGAGACAAGAAATAGGATTATATTCCTGAAGTCACTGGAGACGATCATGGATTGTAGCAAAGGGGATGAATCTTATAAAATACACTTGAAATATGAAATGATAAAGGACTGAGAATCTGAGCATACAGTTGCTTTACTTATTTTGCAAATGAAAAGTAAGATTATATTACATAAATTTAATTGGCGATAAATGTTTGTGGTTTAAAGCCATAATAGAATGGGAAAACTTACGATATCTTAAAAAAGGTGATAATTCATGAGCAAACAAAAAGAAAAACAAAGATGTGTATTAGAACTACCACTAATCGCTGAAAAATGGCAAGCTGATAAGATTGAAAAAAGATTTGAACTGGCTAGGAAGTTATATAATGCATTAGTTCATAGTGTAATCAAAGACTTGGACCATTTAAAGAAAACTAAAGCTTATCGTGAGTTAGAGATTCAATTGTTTGAAGCTAGTGAGTCTACTGCAAGTAAGAAAGAGAATGAAGAATATTCTAGGTTAAAAAAACAGAAATATAATATGTATAAAAATATAGGTCTTTCTGAATGGAAATTACAAGATCGAATGACGGAGCTACAAAAGAAAATGAATATTAAAATTGGATCACATATTGCACACAAATTGAGCAATAATTTATGGAGAGCTATAGTAAAAGTTGAATTCGGATCAGGAAAAAAAATTAGCTATATAAAATATGGACAATTAAATAGTCTTGAAAATAAAAATCCAAACTCGTTGATGCACTTAAGAAATAATGTGTTTGAGTGGAATAAAATGAGATTAGAAGTTGATATGAAAAATTTGAATGAATATGAACAATTAATGTTGAATAAACCTATTTGCTATTTTCGGGTTGTTCGAAGATGGATCAAGAATCGTTATAAGTATTACTTACAAATAGTCTTTAAATCGGATGCATATAATAAAGAACGAAAAATAGGAGAGGGTAGAGTTGGAATCGATATGGGTACTCAGACAATAGCAATTGTATCTAAAGAAACTGTAGACTTACAAGTTTTAGCAGATAAATTGTATGAGTTTCCAAAGAAGATAAAGGAAATACAGAGAAAAATTGATCGTAGTGTAATGGAAAGTAATCCCAACAACTACAATAGTGACGGAATAATAAAAAAAGGTACAAAGCATAAATGGGTATATTCAAAAAGATGTATAAAGTTAAAAGGGCAGTTAAGAGAAATCTATCGAAAGCGTAAAGCAATTAGAAAACAACAACATTTTGAATTGGCCAATAAAATAATTAATCTGGGGAATGAAATATACATTGAACCAATGAACTATAAAGAACTCCAAGAAAGGAAGAAGAGTATAGAGACAAATGATAAGGGTGTGTATTTATACAAGAAAAGATTTGGGAAGTCATTATCGAATAGAGCTCCAGCAATGTTTATAAGTATTTTAAAGAATAAGTTAGCTTTATACAATTCTAGTGCAATAATTTCTGAGGTTCAAAATTATTCATATAAGGC
>JAEZQN010000250.1 GCA_023441145.1 Bacillota bacterium | reverse complement strand
TGATTGAAGATCGAATGGAGGATGGTTTATCTGAAGAGGATGCAACTGCAGCAATCGGCTCAGTGAATGACATTGTTTCAAAGATTTTATCTGAAACATCACTTTCCAAATTAGTAAAGGCAAAGGTTAAACCAAACCGTGTATTGAAAGGCTGGGAAGTTACGCTTCTCGTTCTTGGTTCACCGGTATGGCTGCCACTTTTTTTTGCTGCTGTATGTATATTGTTGTCTGTGTATATTGTGATTTGGTCTCTGATTATATCACTGTATGCTATTGATATTTCTTTTGCGGCTGGCAGTGTTGCAGGAATCTTAAGTGCATTTGCTTACTTGCCGTCCGGTAACTTTTCTGGGGCTGTATTGTTTGTCGGTGCAGGGCTTGTGTGCGGCGGTATTGCCATTTTGCTTTTCTTCAGTTTCAATAAGATTGCAAAAGGTATTATACTTTTAGGTAAGAAGATGCTTCTAGGTATCAAATTATGTTTCATGGGAAAGGGGGATGCACAATGAGAACTTCTAAGAAGAATGCAATCATCATTGCGGGGATTATGATAGTTGCCGGTCTGGTAATTTCCGTTGGAGCAATGGCTGTGAGGGGGTTTGATTTTACCACAATTAACACAGTCTCTTTTGTAACTAACACCTATACGATTGACGAAGAGTTCTCGAATATATCCATAAATGGTGATGAATGTGATGTTAGACTCCTTCCATCAGAGGACGAATCTTGTAAGGTTGTGTGTTATGAAAACGACAAGGTATATCACTCTGTTGAGGTAAAGGATGACACGCTTACTATTGAACGACATGATAACCGTAAGTGGTATGAATATATAGGTGTATATTGGCGAAATATGGAAATCAAAGTTTATTTACCAGAGAAGGAATACACATCCCTCTATGCAAAGAACCAAAGCGGTGATATTGTAATTCCTGAAAACTTTTCATTTGATAGTGCCGATGTTCAGAGTACAAGCGGAGGTATCAATTTCACTGCCTCAGTAAAAGGAGAGTTATCCACTAAAACGACAAGCGGAGAACTTTATGTCGGAAAGACTACGCCAAGCAAGTTGAATGCACAATCCAAGAGTGGGGAACTAGCGATTGAGGATGTTACGGTACAGGAGACAATAACATTTAATGCGACTAGTGGGGATGTAGAGTTGTCTGGAATCAAATGTAAAAGCATAACTGGTGGTACAACAAGCGGTGGGGTTGACTTCTCAGATGTGATTACAAGTGAAAACATTAGCATTGAGTGTTCCAGCGGTGATGTGGAGTTGTATAAATGTGATGCAGACTCTCTTTGGCTCCAGACAAAAAGCGGTAATGTTTCCGGCACATTTTTGACGGAAAAGATTTTCCTTACCGATACATCCAGTGGAGATATAGATGTTCCACATTCTGCTTCTGGTGGTAAATGTGAGATAACAACAACCAGTGGTGATATTGAGTGTGATATTGGATAACGTAACTAAAAGGCGTCACTTCTAAGTGACGCTTTTTGCTTTTTGTAGGAAAGGCAAAATGTATGCTGGTGTAATTGGATAATTTTAGCTATTCTGTTTGGTTGATTTTATTTTGGAAATATTGTAAGATAAGTTGTTGAGTTGATGTAATAAAAGTAAGAAATAGATAGGAGAACGAATGTGATTGGTGATGAGCGAATACTAAGTTATATATCTTCACTGGAGCAGGATTTGCCTCTATATCTTTGGGAAATAGAGAAAGATGCTCTTGCAACTCATGTTCCTATAATAAAAAAACCAACCCAGTCGCTGCTTCGTTTTTTAATGTATAATAATAGGCCCAAAAGGGTTCTAGAAGTAGGAACTGCGGTCGGCTTTTCCTCCCTATTAATGAGGGAATACCTTTCTAAAGATGCAAGTATCACGACGATTGAGAGAAATCAAGGAAGAATAGATCGTGCAAAAGAGAATTTTAGTAAGGTAGATACAGATGGAAGAATTACCTTACTTGAAGGTGATGCTAAAGATGTACTAAATGATTTAGTGGCATCAAAGAAAACCTTTGATTTTATTTTTATGGATGCCGCAAAGGGACAGTATATTAATTTCTTGGAGAATATTAACGCTTTATTGGAAGCAGGAGGTCTGTTGGTCTCTGATAATGTATTACAGGATGGTGATGTTGTGGAGTCCCGTTTTGGAGTCACAAGAAGAAATCGCACTATCCACAGTAGAATGCGTGAATACTTGTTTACTTTGACACATCATGAAGCCTATGATACCATTGTACTACCTATTGGCGATGGGGTTACCTTAAGTACTAAAAGGTAATGTTGAAAAGATGTTTTTTGAAAATGGAGAGATTAAGATGTTAGATATAAAGAAACCAGAGCTTTTAATACCTGCTAGTAACCTAGAGGTTCTTCAGGTTGCTATCCAGTATGGGGCAGACGCAGTATACATTGGAGGAGAGCTATACGGCCTTCGTGCCAAAGCAAAGAATTTTACCAATGAGGATATGAAGGAAGGAATCGCCTACGCCCATAAATATGGGAAAAAGGTTTATGTTACTGCTAATATCACTGCTCATAACGGTGATTTAAGTGGTGTAAGAAAGTATTTTGAAGAATTAAAGGAAATTAAGCCAGACGCGATTATTATTTCTGATCCTGGAATTTTTGAAATAGCTGGTGAGGTTTGCCCAGAAATTGAGCGTCACATTAGTACCCAAGCTAATAATACCAATTATACAACCTTTAATTTTTGGCACAAGCTAGGAGCTACTAGAGTGGTGACTGCTAGAGAATTATCTATTGAGGAAATTGCTGATATTCGTGCTAATATTCCAGCGGATTTAGAGATTGAAACCTTTATTCATGGAGCAATGTGCATGGCCTATTCAGGAAGATGCTTATTAAGTAATTATATGACAGGGAGAGATGCCAATAAGGGCTCCTGTACTCATGCCTGCCGTTGGAAGTACCACTTGGTTGAGGAGACTAGACCAGGAGAATATATGCCAATCGAGGAAAATGAGAGAGGAACTTATATCTTTAACTCCAAGGATTTATGTATGATTGACCATATTCCAGATTTAGTGAAGGCTGGTATAAATTCCTTTAAGGTTGAGGGGCGTATGAAGACCGCCTTATATGTGGCTAGTGTTGCCAGAACCTACCGTCAGGCAATCGATGACTATTTTAAAGATCCTTCTCTTTATGAAGCCAATATTCCTCATTACTGGGATGAGATAGCTAAATGTACGTATCGTAAGTACACTACTGGCTTTTTCTATGGTAAGACCACCTCTGAGACCCAGATTTATGATAATAATACCTATATTAAGGGATACAGTTATCTTGGTAAAATCAGTGGAAAGAACGAGGAAGGTCTCTATGAGCTTGAACAGCGCAATAAGTTTGTAGTTGGTGAAGAGCTAGAGGTTATGAAACCATCCGGAGAGAATATCTTGGTTACCGTAAAGAGAATCAAGGATGAGGATGGTAATGATATGGAAAGCTGTCCACATCCACAACAGAAGATCTTTGTAGATTTAGGCATAGAGTTAAATCCATTTGATATTTTAAGAAGAAAAGAAGAGTAATAAAAGAAAGTATGAAAAGAGGCAGTCACATATAGTGTGGCTGCCTCTTAATTCAAGTCAAACCAAGAGAACACAGTATATTACAATCACATAATAATCTTAAGGTGCTTTTTTATATTTACCTCATATAATGAAAGGACATTATGTTTAGAGGTGAAATGTTTTGTGTGGAATTGCAGGGTTTTGTGATTTTACCAAAAGATTTGATAAAAATCCTGATTATTATACCAACATAGTGGAGGCTATGGGGGAAACACTAAAAAGAAGAGGACCTGACGATAGTGGAACTTATGTGGAACGTCATGTTGCCTTTGCACACAGACGTCTTTCGGTTGTGGATCTTCTTGGTGGAGTACAGCCCATGAAGAAGAAGGATGGAGAAAATGAGTTTGTCATTATTTACAATGGCGAACTTTATAATACAACGGAGGTACGTACCTTACTAAAAGAGAGAGGAAGAGAGTTTGTAACTAATTCCGATACAGAGGTGGTATTAGTTGCGTATATGGAGTTTGGAACACATTGCGTGGATTACCTCAATGGAATTTTTGCTTTTGCTGTATGGGATTCCTATTTGCAAAGAGTATTTATGTGTAGAGACAGATTTGGGGTAAAACCTTTATTCTATGCTGTTTCCGGGGAAACTGTGGTCTTTGGCTCTGAGATGAAAAGCTTATTTGCCTATCCTGGAATTAAGCCTGTAACAGATAGCTATGGTCTATGTGAACTATTTGGTTTAGGGCCTGCTAGAAGCCCTGGATGTGGTGTGTATAAGGGAATTCATGAGCTTCCTCCTGCTCATTCTATGTTGATTGACAAAAATGGTCAGAGGAGATACTGCTATTGGAAGCTGGAAGCTAGAGAACATACTGCTTCCTATGAAACTACAGTAGAAGAGGTCAGAGAAATTTTATTTGATGCCATTAGAAGGCAGCTTGTGTCAGATGTGCCAATCTGCACCTTGCTATCAGGAGGCTTAGATTCTAGTGTTGTTTCTGCTATTGCAGCCAAAAAGATGGAGGAAGAGGGGAAAGAGCTCCACACGTATTCCTTTGACTATGAGGACAATAGCAAGCATTTTACTGCATCCTCTTTCCAACCAAGTGAGGACCGTCCTTACGTAGAAAAGATGGTAGACCATATTGGGTCAAAGCATCATTTTCTTATGTGTACCCAAGAGGATTTGGCGGATTGTCTATATGATGCTGTCTTAGCCAAGGATTTACCTGGTATGGCAGATGTGGATTCCTCGTTATTGTATTTTTCTAAAGAAATCAAAAAACAGCACACCGTTTCCCTTTCTGGGGAATGTGCAGATGAGATCTTTGGAGGGTATCCTTGGTTTCGCGATCAGGAAGTCTTTGATCGACCTGTTTTTCCATGGTCTAAGAATCTGGATTACAGAAAGGGCATCCTAAAAAGAGAATTGTTAGAAAGTCTTAATTTAGAGGACTATGTGAGTTTGGAATATGAGAAAACCATGAGAAGAACACCAAAACTTCCGGGTGAGACAAAAGAGCAGGCCAGATATAGAGAGATTAGTTATTTAAACACCTCTTGGTTTATGACCACATTACTTGACAGGAAGGATCGAATGACTATGTTCGCAGGACTAGAAGTTAGGGTGCCTTTTGCAGATCATAGACTAATTCAATATCTCTATAATGTCCCATGGGAATATAAATATCGTAACAATGAGGTAAAAGCCTTATTAAAAGCTGTAGCGAAAGATTTGTTGCCTCAAGAGGTATTGTATCGGCCAAAGTGCCCGTATCCAAAGACCTATAACCCTACTTATGAGGCGATACTAAAAACCCGCTTAAAAGACATATTGAATAATGAGCAGGCTCCATTAAATCAATTTATTAATCAGACAGTAATAAGAACCTATCTTGATTCTAAAACGGAATATAGAATACCTTGGTTTGGGCAGCTTATGGCAACACCTCAGCTATATGCTTATCTCATAGAAATGAATTACTGGTTAGAGACGTATCATGTCAAAATTGAATTATAAGAGCTGTTTCCTTTTTGTGGAACAACTGTCTTGACAAGAAGATAAGTCTTACCTATAATTGGCTCAAAAGATAAAGGGGTGGATAAGAATGGAACTATTAGTTGTTGTAGATATGCAACAGGATTTTATTCACGGAGCACTAGGAACAGAGGAAGCTAAGGCGATTGTAGATCATGTAATTGATGAAATTAAAGAGTTTTCTGGTCAAGTGGTATATACCATGGATACTCATACAGAAGAATATCTTGGTACCTTAGAGGGACATAACCTACCTGTAAAGCACTGTGTAAAGGGGAGCAAAGGTTGGAAGTTAGAAGAGAGAATTGAAGCCTTAGCTAAGGAAAATGAGGCTAAGATCATTGAAAAGCCAGGGTTTGGCTCCATGGAGTTAGGGCAGTATGTAAAGGATTTATCTACTAGGGAGGAGCTTACTAAAGTAATTCTTGTTGGGCTTTGTACAGACATATGCGTTATCAGTAATGCTATGATTATTAAAGCTGCTGTACCTGAGGTAGAGGTGGAGGTAAGGGAAAAGTGCCTGGCAGGTGTAACACCAGAAAGCCATAAGAATGCACTTCTTGCAATGAAGATGTGTCAGATTAAGGTCGTATAAAAAGTTTGAGGGGCTGTAAAAAAACAGCTCTGACGAAATGCCATAGCGACATCAGATGATGTTGCTATGGCATTTCTAGTCTTTTCTGGACTTTTCTCAAAAAAAGGTTTACTTAATAAACCTGTGCATTCACAGGTCAACTTACTACCACTATTGGTCTGAATCTCATGCTATTAACTGCATTCGTTTCCTTTTATTATGATGTTTGTAAAGGTTATAACC
>JAEZQN010000231.1 GCA_023441145.1 Bacillota bacterium | reverse complement strand
TCGTAGGGGTGTAGTTATTATAAAGAGATTTTAATAATCTTTTCATTACAGAAGGATTCTATAATAGCCCTTCATGAACTATGTAAAGAAAAGACAACCCCAATTCAAGATAAAGAAAAGACCCTAGTAAAATCACTCAAAGCATTGATTTTAGTGGGTCTTTTACTGTTCTTATTCATTTTTCTCTATAAGCTGCCTAGCGGATTTGAACCGCCGACCTCCGCCTTACCAAGGCGACGCTCTACCGACTGAGCCAAGGCAGCAAAACATATAAAGTCACCGCCTCTACTGTGTTCCTAACTCCTTAATCAACGTAGTAAGCTTAGCACGAATTCGCTGAAGAGCATTGTCTATAGACTTGGGTTCCTTATTTAAAACAGCGGCAATCTCCGTGTACTTCATACCAACTACAAAGAGCTTAACTACCTCTTTTTCAAGGTTGCTCAACCGCCTCTCGAGTTCATATTCTAACATACTGGTGCGTTCTTTGTCAATAATCAATTCCTCAGGATTTGTATTATTATCTTGGTATATTATGTCTATTATGGAAAGCACATCCTCATTTTCACTAAAGTTATTGTGAACAGGAGAATTTAAAGAAATATATGTGTTTAAAGGTATATTTTTCTTCCGATTAGAGGCTTTTATTGCATCATAAATCTGTCTAGAGATACATAAATCGGCAAAATAACTAAAGCTAGCATCCTTTGTACTATCGTAATCACGGATTGCCTTATACAAGCCAATCATCCCCTCTTGGATCAGATCATCTCGGTCTCCACCTATAATAAACAGTGCCCTAGCTTTCTGTCGAACCGTGTTCTTATATTTTTCCAGAAGGTAATCTACAGCATTTGAGTCTTGATTACGTATTTTAGCAATAATCTCTTCATCTGTAAGATCTTTGTATTGTTCAAATGCCATAGAATCACCCCCTGGTCTTTATTATTTCATTCTCTGTCTAACTATTTCATAGGAAAGGACACCCATCGCTACTGAAGCATTTAGAGAATCGATATTCCCCTTCATAGGAATGCGAACCACATAGTCACATTTTTCCTTTACAAGACGGCTTACCCCTTCTCCTTCACTACCAATGACAAGACCTATGGAACCTGTCAAATTGGTTTGATACATAAGGTCTCCATCCATATCGGCACAAGCAAACCACATGCCCTTATCCTTAAGCTCTTCAATGGTGGCACTAAGATTAGTAACCTTGGCTACTGGCACATAGTTAATTGCACCAGCACTTACTTTTGCTACAGTAGCTGTAAGACCTACTGCACGGCGCTTTGGAATTATAATTCCATGAGCTCCTGCCTGATTAGCAGTTCGTATCATAGCACCTAAATTGTGAGGGTCCTCGATGTTATCTAGTAATATGAAGAAAGGAGGCTCGCCCTTTTCCTCTGCCAAACGGAACATATCCTCTATAGTTGCATACTCATATGCTGCAGCATAGGCAATGACACCTTGATGCTTTCCTGTCTCAGACAACTGATCTAAGCGTTCCTTCTTAACATAACTAATAATCGTATCCGTTTTCTTCGCTTCGCGTAAAACGGACTGTACAGGGCCATCCTGGCATCCCTCTAAGACAAATAATCGGTCAATTGGTTTCTTTGCACGAAATGCCTCTAATACCGCATTTCTTCCTTCTATTGTTAACTCTTCGTATCTCATTTTATCTCCTATTTCTCCAGTTTGCCTAATCCATATTGTATCAGTTCCACAATTCGATTCATCCGGTCACTTAAATATAAATATCCCAACAAGGCTTCAAATCCTGTAGCCACTCTATACTCGGTAATTGTTGCATTCTTTGCAGTCGTATAGGATTTTGCATTGCGGCCGCGTTTATAGATGCCTGTTTCCTCTTCGGTTAGCATATCTTCAATTGCATGATACATTTCCATCTGGGCAGATGCTTTTACGAAACTACTGCACTCCTTATGAAGATTATTCACTGGTGCATTGCCATGAGACAATATAATCGTTCGTATAATAATATCATAGATTCCGTCCCCAATATAAGCTAACACTAGTGGTGAATATTGCTTAGGATCAAAGTCCTCCAAATGAAAAGACTGGCGAAGATATTCATGTAACTTTAACTCATCCATTTTCATTCCATACGCTCTTTCTTTTATGGGCTACTCTGCTCGTTTCCAACGAACTCCTTCTCGAGTATCCTCTAAAATAATTCCCTTTTCTAATAATTCATCACGAATTTCATCTGCACGAGCAAAATTACGAGCTTTTCTTGCATCCTGACGTTCTTTAATAAGGCTTTCGATCTCTTCATCTAACAATTCTTGTTTCGTTTGTGCCTCTATACCAAGTATATCACATAACACACAGATTTTATCAAGTAAGACCTGAATAATTTCTTTACTGCTAGCTTCACTAGTATTAGAGTTTGCAAGTTTAACGATTTCAAAAATTGCAGAAATAGCATCTGCTGTATTAAAGTCATCCTCCATAGCGGCGTTAAATTTCTCATTTAAGGCATTGGCTTCTGCTATCATCTTTTCTTCCTCAGCTGTTGCCTTAGTAGCCTGTACATTTTCCAACAAGAACTGCAGGTTACTTACACAGGTCTTGATACGATCTAACCCACTCTTTGCAGCATCCATTAAATCGCGGCTGAAGTTTAGTGGACTTCTGTAGTGGGAGCTTAGCATAAAGAAACGAAGTACCTGTAAGTCGAACTGCTCTCCTATTTCTCTTACAGTAAAGAAGTTTCCTTCTGATTTTGACATCTTCTTGTTGTCAATGTTTAAGAAGCCATTGTGCATCCAGTATTTTGTAAAATCCTTACCGTTAGCAGCTTCACTTTGGGCAATCTCATTTTCATGATGTGGAAAGACAAGATCCTCTCCACCTGCATGAATATCTATGGTGTCTCCTAGGTATTTCTTACTCATAACGGAGCATTCAATATGCCATCCTGGTCTACCATCACTCCAAGGAGATGGCCAGCTTGGCTCTCCCTCTTTCTTTGGCTTCCAAAGAACAAAGTCCATCGGATCTTCTTTTTCCTCAGCCACTGCAATACGGATTCCAGCCTCTAGGTCATCAATATTTTTCTTGGATAACTTACCATAGCCGTCAAATTTTCTTGTTCTAAAATAAACAGTACCATTTTTCTCATAAGCAAAACCTTTGTCAATTAAGGTCTGAATCATCTCAACCATACCATCAATTTCTTCTGTTGCCTTTGGATGAGTAGTGGCTGGTTTTATATTTAAGCTTTTCATATCTTTTTTGCACTCTTTAATAAAGCGCTCAGATATCTCACTAGAAGAAACCCCTTCTTCATTGGCTTTCTTAATAATCTTGTCATCTACATCAGTAAAATTAGAGACATAGTTTACCTCATATCCCTTATATTCAAAATATCTTCTTACTGTATCAAAAAATATCATTGGTCTTGCATTTCCAATATGAATATAGTTATAAACCGTTGGTCCACATACATACATGCGCACCTTTCCCGGCTCAATTGGTTGAAATTCTTCTTTTGCTTTAGATAGAGTATTATATAATTTCATGTTATCTCCTCCATTCTGTTTACTCTTTAGTTTTATTATTTCCTTTTTCTAACTTCTCAACACAGCCACACAATTTATCAATAATTTCCCGTAGGTTCGCATTTTCATTCTGCAATTGCTGTATATCATTTTTAACTGGATCTGGTAAATGTACCTGATCCAAATCATCAGTTGGCACTTTGACATTATCTCGTTTAATCACACGTCCTGGAACGCCTACAACCGTTGAGTTGGGTGGTACCTCTGACAGTACAACACTACCTGCACCGATTTTAGAATTACTCCCTACAGTAAAAGAACCTAATACTTTGGCACCCGCACTGATCATAACATTATCTCCAATGGTAGGATGCCGCTTCCCATGCTCTTTACCAGTTCCTCCAAGGGTTACTCCCTGATACAGTGTCACATTATCTCCAAGAATTGCTGTTTCTCCAATAACAACACCATTCCCATGGTCGATAAACAAGCCTTTTCCTATAGTTGCCCCTGGATGAATCTCTATGCCGGTCTTACGCACCGTCCTCTGAGAGATCCAACGTGCCAGAAAATAACGTTTGTGTAAATACAATTTATGTGCAATGCGATAGCGTATTACTGCTTTAAAGCTAGGATATAAGAAAACCTCTGCCGAGGATTTGATTGCAGGATCACGTTCTTTGATGATAGCGATTTCTTCCTTTACAAACCGAATAAATCCCATACTATCCTCTCCTTTCCTTTTCTATCTTTTGAATTTTTTTATATAGAAAAATGTGGAGCAATAATCTATATAAAAAAACTCGTCTCCCTATAGAGACGAGTTACTCGCGGTTCCACTCTAATTCACAGCACAAAAGCTATGCTGTAATCTTAATACACGTAACGGGTGCTTCCGAATCTACCTAACTTCTTAACAGCTCAGCAGATCAGCTCATAGATGCACTTCATCTCTACTCCACCAAGGAATGTTTTCAGCCAGTGACACTCCCTCTCTGTTAGTTTCATAAAAACTACTCTTCTATTCAACGCTTTTTGCTATATAGTCATTACAAGAAAACTTCTGCAATTTAGTTTTATTCTATGCACCGTAACCCATTTTGTCAATAAGAATTTTATGTATCTCTTCATCAAGCATATCCTCAGTTTCCTCTAGTCGATTCTCTAAATTCTCTTTTCGATGGACCTGATAAATATATATAATAGCAAAACCAAGTATCACCATAATTACAAAGCTAAGAAACAATAACTTCCAGCCTACGGTATTCCATTTGGCATCAGTTTCCTTCTTTAAATATATTCTCTTTGCCTCTTCCTTATTTTTCTCAATGGCAGCATGATTTTCCTCTTCCACTAAGTTTTGTAAGTCATTATTTGTATCAACCTCTGGTATCTCATCTATCTTAGTGCTTAAATCGAATGTCGTTTCCCTTATTCCTTCTTCCTCTTTTATAATAAGATACTCTAGCTTCTGTCCACTTTGAAAATGAACACGCAATATAATCTCTTGATTCACCGGTAAAGAGGCAATAAATTCTTTGGTCAAAGTCAAACAATGATTCTTATAATCAGGAAAAAAGCTGTACCCATACTCCTGATAAGTAGTCCACTCTAAGGGTCCTACCGGCTTTTTATCCTTTGTAAAGGCTTCCATAGCAATGATAGTATCTCCCTGCTCCTTCATAGGAATACGAAAGGTTTGCTCCTTACTTCCATCTTTTGCAAAAGAAGGCTGCCCCACTTTAGAAACATTTATTCTCCAATAAGGTCCTTGGGTAAAGACTAGCTCTATGATTCCCAATAAACCATACTCAGCTGGTGGAAGTGAATCGAAAAAGGCTTTTTTTATTGTGACCTTATTCTCTTCTATCGTATAATCCTTATTCAAAGTTAAAACCTTGTTATTATATCTAAGATAAGAAAGGTTCGAATTATTTAAACTATAAGTTAAAGTGATATCCTTCGTATCATTTCCTTCTACAAGGGATACTGTATCTATGGAAGCATACGAATAATCATTACGCTCATAATTTTTAATAATGTAAGCCAAATCCTCATCAATCCATTGGTCCGTAGTTCGATTATATAGTACCCCAGTATCCCAAAGGAAAATGGATAACTTTGCGGCGTAGGCCTTAGTAACAAACTGATTAAAATATTGTAATCTCTCTCCTCTTGCTATGGCGTTCTCATAAGTAGGATATCCATATAAACCGTATTCTCCACATATAATAGGAATCTGATTATTTGCAAAATAGGTGTTGATACAGCTAAAGAAGTTAAGCATATGTTGCTTTGCATCCTGGTTAAAGGTTGTAGTACCTGCCGCATTCACACTAAAATTCCATAGGCCATAATACTGTGCTGATACAATCACTTTGGAATCCTTTAATTCATTTACAAAGGACACCATAGACTTACAATTCTCCTCATTCACCTGCCCATTTAATAGTGGAAGAAGTAGAAATCTTTCTTTATTCATCCCCCCCATATCTCGAACAGTCTTAACAAAGCTTCGATTATACTGGTTTAACAATTCAAGCTGATCCTTACTTTCCATTCCCCTAAAGAAAGGAGCATTGGCAGCTTCAAAACAAAGCCCTTCATTACAACTTGCAAAATAAGTTGCAATCTGTGTCCATAACGTTTGAAATAATGCTAATGTCTCTGTGGTATTAGTTGTGTTACTAATCCATTTCCAAGAATCATCATACATAGTTAAAATGACATTCATATCCTTAGATATAGCGATGTCCACAAAGCTCTTTATCTTATTAAGATACTCTGCATCAATTTGCTTACTGACGTCATCCCAGTGACCTTGCCAAGTAACAGGAATTCTAATAGAGGAAAACCCCTGTCCCCTCAGATTATCTATCATGGTAGTAATGGAACTGTCATCTAACACCATGTCCTCTAATCCAGTTTCAAAGATATTCCCTACATTAATACCGGAGCCTAATCGCTCCACATATTCAAACCCGGTAGTTGTGGCATGAACATAACTACTATCTAAGTACAAAATCATAAATAGCCCAGTTAAGGACATAATGATATAGTTGATCTTATTCTTCATCTTGCACCTCATTTTATTGCAAAACAGATTAATAACCAAATTTTACCATATTTGTCCTTAACTTACAAGCCCTGTTATCTTCCGCAGCAACCTCCACATCCACCACAAGAACCAGCTTCCAAGTCCATCTCTGAGTAGGCATAATTATAGACGGTATTTAACATACATATTGCCTGAGCACTAATTCCATCTAAAGAACCTGTAAAGCCCATTCCTTCTTCCGTAGTGGCCTTTACATTTATTCTATTCGTTTCAATTTCAAGTGCACCTGCAATGTTCTTTACCATCTCAGATATGTGTGGTGCCATCTTAGGTTGTTGTGCAACGATAGTGGCATCAATATTTTCTATAATATACAGCTGCTCATTTAGCAATTCTCTTACTTTTTGCAAGAGTTGTAAGCTGTTGGCATCTTTATAGGAAGGATCTGTATCTGGAAAATGTTTTCCGATATCACCTAACGCTGCTGCACCTAAGAGAGCATCCATAATTGCATGCACCAAAACATCTGCATCTGAATGTCCTAATAAGCCTTTTTCATAAGGAATCGTTACCCCGCCTATAATCAAAGGTCTTCCTTCTACCAATTTATGAACATCGTATCCCATACCTACTCTCATATCTACACCTCTTTTATCATTTTGTGGTTAGCATACCCAAATTTGCTTTATCATACCATGAATAGTCGCTGTTTTACAATAAAAACTTACCATGGTACTTGCTTCGCAAGTTTCTATATAAGAACAAAGAGTTTTGCTTGCAAAACTCTCCGCCTGCGGTGGGTCTTGAAAACGACATTATCCATAACACCCCAGTGCGATATCGGCTTTCTGCCTTTTAGAAAGCTTTTTTGCTGTATAGGAACATACGAAGTACGTTCCTATACAGCAAAAAAGCCACTACAGTGATCTGTAGTGGCTTTGATCATAGCGGAAGGGGGATTTGAACCCTCGACACCACGGGTATGAACCGTGTGCTCTAGCCAACTGAGCTATTCCGCCAGATGGGACCAACAGGGCTCGAACCTGTGACCCCCTGCTTGTAAGGCAGGTGCTCTCCCAGCTGAGCTATGATCCCAAGGACACGTTATAAAACGTGAGTACGAAAAATATTATATAAAAAAGAAAATATTTTGTCAAGAGGGTTTTGACAGCTTTTTAATAAAATTTTGAATTGTTTGAACTTTTTTAACAATGCGTGCAATTAATAAAATGATTGAAAGAAGTTCTGATTTTACATATAATAATAGAAAACGACATTAATCAGGTTGGAGGGATATCATGTATTACTTTATTGTAAATCCAAAATCTAAAACTGGTAAGGGACTAAAAATCTGGCATACTGTGCAAGCCAAACTCGATGAGCTGCATATTTCTTATAAATCTTACTTCACTCACTATGAGTTCCATTCTACTAAAATTGCGGAAAATATTTGTAAGCAGAATAAAGGCATGAAGAAAATCGTTGTCTTAGGTGGAGATGGAACAGTAAATGAAGTAATAAATGGAATTCATTCCTATGAAGATGTTATGCTTGGCTATCTTCCTACTGGCTCTAGTAACGATTTAGCCCGAAGCCTTAAGATCCCATCAGATCCTCTAAAGGCTCTTGATATGGTGTTAAATGGACATCATTTTACCTACTTCGATCATGGGCATCTTACCATCGAAGGCAAAAAGAAATCCAGAAAATTTGCCGTTAGCTCTGGCATAGGATTTGATGCTGTAGTTTGCTATGAGGCACTCAATTCCAAGATCAAAAAAGTATTGAATAAGATTAAGCTAGGGAAATTAACCTATGGAGTTTTAGCTCTAAAGGGAATCATGAAATACAAGCCTTGTGATGGAGAATTGATTGTAGATGGCGTAAAGCATATCAATCTAAAGAATATATTCTTTGCCGTTAGTATGATACAGCCCTATGAAGGTGGCGGATGTAAGATGGCTCCACAAGCCAGTGCGACTGATGGCAAATTATCTGTATGTGTCTTTTATGACATTGCCAAATATAAGATATTATTTGTTCTTCCACTATTATTTTGGGGCAAACATACTATGTTTAAAAAGAACCTTGAACTATTCGATTGTAAGACGTTAGAAATTCACTTAGATCAAAAACAGGTAATACATACTGATGGAGAATATGTTGGTAAGAGCGACCACATATTTGTTCAGTGTGAAAATGAACAGGTACGCATGCTATTATAGCACGCGTACCCTTTTTCTTTATTAGAACAATTCACATCGTAAAACTTACAGATTTACTATAAATTGTCAAATAATACTGTACAAATTTAGCAAAATATTGTACAGTAGTGATGTACGACTCTATTTTATCATATTTAGATATTATCATACTTAAAACAACAGTACATGAAAACAAATTTTCATATGTTAGGAAGGATTACCTATGAATCGGAATACCTACACATATTTAATAAAAGGTGTTATGATGGCTATCTTAACATTTATAGTGGAGTATCTTCTCTTTTCCTTTGTTAGTAATACAATATTACTTACACTTCTTGTTTTTATTACTCTACTTATCGCCAATCATATGTTGCTAGAGATTACATTACGGTATAAAGCATGTCTCATGCTTACCAGTTTACTTCTTGTATTATGGGGCGGCATGACATATATGTTGATGATTAATAAAGACATAGGTGGACTACATTACTCCTGGTTATATTGGTTGACTACTTTATTAAACTTTATAGTTCCTTATGTATATTCCTTTATCCGCCAATATATGGACCGTGGACCACGTTTTCCAGATTACAATAAGTTTTTTATAGGAATGACCATTATATTCTTTATTCCATTTACAGTTATTTTCGTTTATTTAAACTATATCAACCCTAATTTCTTCACTATATACCAACCAAAGGATTATACTTTTATTCCATTTTATACAACAGCGGTATATATTGAGAATATATTAAATCACACAATTAAAGGCTCTACTTTCTTTGTATACATAGGTCTATATACGTTACTTTTTTTGCCTTTGGGTTACCATGCAAGGTTAATAACTAGAGACTTTACCTTTACTATCCGTACTCTGGTTTTTATAGTTATCTGTGCTATCACAGAGGTTATTAAGATTCCATTTTTAAGTACCTTTAACATGGATAATATTCTTTACTCTATCATAGGAATGCTAATCGGCGGTGGACTCTTTGCCTATGTAGACTTTAAGCATTATGAGAAAAAAGACGTATCTTATTTACATAAACCATCTTTCAATTTTACATATCGATATTAAGAATATAGAAATTTCCTAAAAAAAGAAGGTGTCACGCACATGACTCCTTCTTTTTTTATATTTAGAATTTACGAAAATCATTAATATCATTGACAACAATCTTAAAGCCTCGAATCAGAGTATCAAATAAGCCAGCTCGATATAAATTTACAAGAATCATACCAATCGGTATTCCTACAATGATTCCAAGAAGCCCTCCAAATCGGTATCCTATAAAA
>JAEZQN010000186.1 GCA_023441145.1 Bacillota bacterium | reverse complement strand
CTGCCATACCAGAAAAGGCTAATGTAGATGCAATAGAGATATCAATTCCTCCAACCAGAAGTACACAAAGCATTCCAAGAGCAAGAACCATGGTCACAGCATTGTTTTTAAGTATTTCCATAATATTATTTACTGTCATAAATGCTGGATTTTTTATTGAAACGACCAAGCAGAGTAACACTAAAACAATTAAAAGGCTGGTTTCACGTGATCTCGTGATACGTTTCCAAATTGATTCATTTCCCATTACACCACACCCTCCTTCGTCACTTTGCTATTTTCCATGGCGTGTTCAAGAATAACTTCCTGTGAAAATTCACTTCTATTAAGTTCACCAGTCACATGACCATTACACATTATGTATACTCGATCACACATTCCTAGAATTTCAGGCATCTCAGAAGAAATCATAATAATTGCATATCCCTTCTTTGCCAACTCTCCCATGATTTGATATATTTCTGCTTTAGCTCCTACGTCTACACCTTTTGTAGGCTCGTCCATAATAACAACCTTCATATTATCTTGAGCAAGGGCTTTGGCAACTACAACTTTTTGTTGATTACCACCTGAAAGGGAACTAGCTAAATCAAATACGGTTATCGCCTTCGTATCTACTTCCTCTAGCAACTTTTTAGCATGTTCACTTTCTGCTTTTTCATTTAAGAGTCCATATCTAACAAATTTATCCATGATAGGAAGGGTTACATTTCTTCCCAATCCCCATGACATAATCAATCCAGTTTTTTGTCTATCTTCCGGAAGAAGAATGATACCTGCATCTCTGGCATCTGTAGGATTCTTAATCTTAATTTCCTTACCTTCCAAGAAAACTTTACCTTCGGACGCCTTTGTAATACCGCAGACAGCTTCCATAACTTCTGTACGCCCTGCACCAACTAATCCAATGAGGCCTAAAATTTCACCTGCACGTACATGTAGGGAGACATCCTTAAAGTAACCTGTTCTAGATAGATGCTCTATTCTTAAGACTTCTTCACCTGGCTCTATCTCTGGCTTTGGAAACATATCTGAAATCTCGCGTCCTACCATATATTTAATCAAGTCTGCATTGGTAACCTCATCCACATGATATGTTCCAATATAATTTGAATCACGAAAAACTGTTACTCTTGAAGCAAGTCTGTACATGTCTTCAAATCTATGTGAAATAAATATTATGGACACACCATCATCACGTAATTTTTCTACAATACGATACAACTTTTCAGACTCACTTGCAGTAAGTGCTGCTGTAGGCTCATCTAATATGATGATTCTGGCATTCGTAGATATGGCTTTCACAATTTCCACCATCTGCTGTTGAGCTACACTCAAGCTTCCCATTTCTGCAGTTTCCTTGAAATCAGCATCCAATTGCTTCAAATATATCTGAGCTTGGTTATTCATTTCTTTCCACTGAATAACCCCGTGTCTCTTAATTTCATGGTTCATAAAAATATTCTCAGTAACTGTAAGATCCGGGTATGAGGTAGGATGCTGGTACACAGCTGCAATCCCTGCTGCTTGCGCATCTCTTGGTCCCTTAAAATCAACCTTTTTACCGTTTAAGAACATTTCACCTTCTTCGGCTTTATGTACTCCAGTAATAACTTTAATGAAAGTAGATTTTCCAGCACCATTTTCACCCATCAATGCATGTATCTCACCAGGCTTCAGTTGAAAATGTACCTGATTCAATGCCTTAACGCCCGGAAAAATCTTTGTTATCCCTTTTAACTCCAATACATAATCGGACACATCAATTCCTCCTTTTTTTCTATGTTTCTATCATATCATTCATATTTTATTCATAAAATGGTAATATTTTTTGAAGATAGGTAAATTTATTTCAAAGTAAGCATATTGCATTTTTAATAGTGGTAATATATGATTATGCTAACTAGCAACTAACAAAAGAGGTAAAATGAATGAAATTACTAATTGTAGATGATGAAGAACTAACACGCAATGGTTTAGTCTCCTCTATTAACTGGGAGAAACTTGGCATTACTGAAATCTATCAAGCAGATGATGGAACCCATGGTCTAGAAGCTGCTCGTAAGTACTTACCCGATATTATACTCTGTGATGTGCGTATGCCACGAATGGATGGTATCGCCATGTTAAAACAGATTGAATCTTTTCTACCAGATGTATCCGTTATTTTTATGAGTGGATACTCGGATAAAGAATACCTAAAAGCAGCAATCAAGCTTAAGGCAATTAATTACATAGAAAAACCTATTAACCCTAAGGAGATAGAAGAAAGCATTCAAACAGCAATGGAACAGATTGCTAGAAATATGCTACAATCTACTGCTGCCAATACAGACAAAAATCGAATTGCCGCACAATTAGCTTACTGTTTAACTATTCCGTATGCAAGCTGTAGCGATTCCATTCGCTCCTTATGTCTTCAATATGATCAGTATTATGCCTCAGAGAAATTTAAGTATATCTCTACTTACATAATAAAACTCAATAACAAAAACTATGAAACACTTAATTTTTCCTCAGCTTATCTGACTCTCAAGGCATTTTTATCTAATATGCATCTCCATGTCATACATAGTGAACAACGTATCCATCATGTTATATTTCATATATACGGAAACCATTTAATCTCTAACGATACGCAACTACTCATCGCCAGAAGGATATCTGATATTCTTTCTGTTTTTGGAGAGTTATATATTTCCATAGGAGATGTGGTAGAAGGAATCAGCAATGTATATAACTCCTACTCCTCGGCTGTCATCGCTTTACAGAGTAGCTTTTTCTTTGAACCAGGCGCCATACTTACCCGTGATAAAATAGCCACTCTTGTAACAGTCAATGTGCTAGATGTGACTAAAGAAGTCGCCCATTACATATCAGCCCTAAGTGATGCTAATAAAACGGGCGTTACAGATTCTCTCAATACTCTGGAACAGCTGCTAAGCTATAGCAAAGGGGTACTGATTAACCAGTTAAAAGGTATCTATTATGACATGTTCACTGCTCTATATAAAATGCGCAAGCAGAATCAGATGAGCCCTAATTTTGCTCTGGAAAACCAAAACAACATCATGGATATTATGGATCATTGCTTCTCTTTCTATGAATTACATTCCACATTAATTCAAAAAACAGAGGACTATTTTTCCGATAAAAAAGACAGTAATCCAGAAAATAAATTAATCTGTATGATCAAGGAATATATCAGTCTACATTATCAAGATACTGATTTATCTGTAAAAGCTATTAGCGAGTACGTCAATCTATCAGCTTCTTACACCTGTACCTTTTTTAAAAGTGAGACTGGCATGACACTAAATCAATATATTACGGAGTTTCGTATGAAGAAGGCAAAACAGCTTTTGGCTGATCCAAGGAATCGAATCAATGAAATATCCAGTAGTGTTGGATATAATGATGGTAATTACTTTGGAAAGAGTTTTCGTAAGTTTACAGGATTATCCCCTTCGGATTACCGAGAACAGGTACTTAAAAAATGAAAATATTCAAACATATTATTTATAAATACAACAACTTAAGTATTCGAATTAAGATTACTGTCTCTATTCTCTTAGCTGCACTTCTTCCTGCCATTACAATCGCTGCCATGTTTTCCAGCCGTTTGTATGATATGATTATATCTGACACTATAAGAAGTAAACAGGAAGAGGCAGATAGCATTGCGCCTCAAATTACAGATACTCTAAATACCATAACTAGTTATTCCTCTGACATATATTCACAAAAATACTATAGGGAGCTCTTCTCTTCACCTAACAAACAGACTTTTTCCTCTGTGACCAATACAAGAGATGCTTATGAATTTGCAGAATACATACAAGATTTAGTTAAAAACTCAAACCTCTCTGCAATTCGAATCTATGTTGATTTACCGGAATCTGAAACTGATTTTTTTGAACAGGAGAGCTCCAAAAATATATTTCTTCCCGCATCCACAATTAGGGGAACCTATTGGCATGGTATTATGAAGTCAAGTACAGTACCCTATTTATATTGTCCTGCAATGTATTTAGGTACTAGAGAAAAGTCTACCTATGATGACTGCGCCTATATCTACCGCACGCCTACAAGCATAAATGGGGAAATACGTTACGCTTATATCGTGCTTTACTATTCCTCTAAGGTATACTCTCAGATACTTACAGACACTATTACCATTAGTAACAGTGTGTCATTCATTATCAATGAAAGAGATTCCGTTGTTTCGACCACAGATGCCTCGTTATCTGGTATGTATTACATCAATTATAGTAATCTTAGAGACTCGTTAATGTCCTCGAACAATTTTATAGACAAAGATGTGGCAGGAAACCATGTCTACATTGCTATGTACTATTTACAAAAACCCGACTGGTTTATGGTTACGGTAATTCCAAGAGATCCTTTAATTGACATAGCCAATCGTATCGCAAGATTGTTTTTACTAATCTGTCTATTCAGTGTATTGCTAGCCATCATACTTTCATTTTTTCAAAGCCGTTCCATTATAAATCGACTTCGTAACCTGACATCTCAGATGTCAAAAGTACGATCTGAATATCCTAAACCTCTTCCTAGTCCCCAATGGGAAGATGAAGTCGGCGAATTGATTACTACCTACAACTACATGACAAACCGTATGGATGAACTGACGAAAAAGCAGCACGAGACTGCAGAAAATCTTCGTATGTCTGAATTCAAAGCTCTCCAAGCACAAATCAATCCTCATTTTCTCTATAATATGATGGATGTGATCAATTGGATGGTATTACAGAATAAACCGGAAGAGGCTAGTACAGTAATTCAACAATTAGCGCGTTTCTACAGGCTGACTTTAAGTCAGAAAAAGAACATTGGCACTATCAAAGAGGAGTTTGAGCATGTGGATACCTACGCACAATTACAAAATCAACGTTTTCCAAACGCGATTGATTTTGTAATAGATATGCCAGATGAACTAACACATTACCAGATTCCAAAATTAACTTTACAACCGATTGTAGAGAATTCCATTATCCATGGAATTATGGAAAAACCAACAAAGAAAGGAACCATCGTCATTACAGGATGGGAGGAAAATGATGATATATACATTCTTGTGTCTGATGATGGCATAGGGATTCCTAGTAACATCCTCGAGCAGATTCTTACTGCTGAATCACGTAGCTCTTCCCGAGGAAGCAATATTGCAATCTATAATATTCACAATCGTCTGCAGCTTTTGTATGGAGAGGACTATGGTCTTACTTATGAAAGTTCAGAAGGTGTAGGATGTGAGGTTACCATACGAATACCGAAATTTACCAATCAATAGGATAAGAAAAGGCCCATGTGACTTGAGGAGACCCCAAAAGTTAGACCGAAATCTAACGATTGGGAGGTCGGCTCATCACATGGACCTTTTTTATTCTTCTTAAGGGTTACTACCAGTGGTATATTCCTTAAGCACGCTTACTTTGGACCTTTTCTTCGTAGTTTGTAATCTCTGTAAACCAGCCTTGATCACCTACAACACCAGATTCCTTACAATATTCAGCCCAGATGTCGCTAAATGGAAGCATCTTTACTTCTTCCTGCATCACCATTAACTCTGTAAGTTTATTCTGGTTCTGAAGGTCTTGTAGCATGTGATTCGGGGTACAAAGAGCACTTAGCAATGCTTTCTGCCAACTACAAAATCCCACTGTCCACGCTGCTACACGGTTGATACTTGCGTCAAAATAATCAAGTGCCATATGTACGCGGTCAATCGCATCGGAGCGAACAATTTCTTTAGCCATTTCTTTTGTCTCATCATCAAATAGAACTACATGATCCGAATCCCAACGAATTGGTCTTGTGATATGAAGAGCGATTTCTGGAAAGAAACATAATAACGCTGGAATCTTGTCCGATACTACTTCCGTTGGATGGTAGTGCCCATTATCCATAAGTGGCATACACTTATCAGAATGCGCTGCTGCAAAGCTTAAGGCAAATTCTGCTGAACCAGCAGTATAAGCTTCTACTCCAATCCCGAAGACTTTTGATTCCACACAAGGTTTAACTTTATTGAAATCATATGGTTCTGAAAGAATCTGCTCAATAGAATCTTTATATCTCATTCTTGGTCCCATACGATCTGCAGGAACATCCTTAAATCCATCACCAGTCCAGATATTCATAACACATGGAATTCCTGTCTCTTCTGCAAAATACTGAGAAATACGAATACATGCTTTTCCGTGTTCAATCCAGAACTTTCTTGTTTCTTCATCTGGGCTAGATAGGGATAAGCCATCCTTTATCTTTTCGTGTGAGAAAAAGGTTGGATTAAAATCAATTCCCAACTTGTGTTTCTTCGCAAATTCTACCCATTTAGCGAAATGCTTTGGCTCAATTTTATCTCGGTCTACAAATTCATTATTTTCAAAGATAGCATAGCATGCATGAAGATTTAGCTTTGCTTTTCCCGGGCAAAGTTCAAGCACCTTCTCCATATCTTCCATTAATTGTTCTGGAGTTTTTGCTTTTCCTGGATAGTTGCCTGTCGTCTGAATTCCTCCTGTAAGTGGCCCTTCATGATCAAAACCAGTTACATCGTCCCCCTGCCAGCAGTGCAGTGATACTGGAATGTTCTTTAACTTAGCGATAGCGGCATCTGTATCGACACCCCATGTTGCATATATTTCCTTTGCTGATTCATATCTTGTCATAGTTTTCTCCTTTTCATTTTTAACATCATCTAATACTTATTGTAGCTACGAACTATATTCCACGATTGGGAAAGAACGCTTAATACAAGCTCTTGCATCCTGTAAACCACCAAGTTCCTTAGAAGCAATCATCTGCGCCGCAATATTCCCTATTGCAGTAGCCTCTGTTGGCCCAGCAAGTACAATTCTTTGACAGGCTTTTGCAGTAAGACGATTTAAATAATCTGCATTGGCACCACCGCCAACAATATGAATTGTGTCGTAATTGATTCCTGTAAGATTTTCAATTTCATCAATGGTATCTGCATAGCATTTCGCAAGGCTGTTGTATATAACAGCAGCAACTTCATCAATTCCTTCTGGGACAAGTTGTCCAGTCTCTTCACACGCCATCTGCACCTCTTTCGTCATACTCGTTGGCGCAAGGAAACGAGCATCATTGCAATCTACGAGAGATGTAATGGTACATTGGGATGCACTTTCACAGATAGTACCATAGGTAAGATCTGGCGCAATCTCCTTTTTCACAGACTGAATCATCCAAAGTCCCATGATATTTTTTAAATACCGGAAGCGATAATCATATCCTCCTTCATTGGTGAAATTACATTTTTTGCTCTCTTTCGAGCAATTTGCTTTCTGCAGTTCAGTTCCCATAAGAGACCATGTTCCAGAACTAATGTATAACACCTGCTCTTGTGTTGCAGGTACCGCCATCACTGCGGAAGCTGTATCATGGGTTGCCGGAATCACTACTTTACAGCGAAAGCCAACTTCCCCTGCAATCTCATCCGTCAAATATCCAAGCTCTGTCCCTGGCATAGAAATTGGTTGAAATATGTTATGTGGATATCCTAATTGGCTAATCAATCCCAGGTTCCAATCTTTTGTTTCTGGATCTACCAGCTGGGTTGTAGTAGCGTTAGTATACTCCTGTACAGCTACTCCACTTAATAAATAATGAAAATAGTCTGGAATCATTAACAGTTTATCTGCTAAAGCAAATTGCTCCTTTGCCTGTTCCTTTACAGCCATTAACTGATATATCGTATTAAATATCTGCTTTTGGATGCCAGTAGCAGCATAAAGCTCATCTTGGAATTATTTTATAGACTTTTTCGTCCATATCCTTGGTTCTGCTATCTCGATAAGCAATTGCATCCCCTATTTTTTGCCCCGCTTTGTCAAGTAATACATAGTCTACTGCCCATGTATCTATTCCAACACTTACTGGTATCTTTCCCATTTCAGAGCACTTTTTCATTCCAGCCTTTATTTCCATAAATAAATGATCTACATCCCATACTTTTTGACCATTCTTATGGATCATTCCATTTGGAAAGCGATGAATCTCCTCTAACACCATTTTCCCCGCTTCCATATGGCCCAAAATATGGCGTCCACTGGATGCTCCTATGTCTATTGCAAGGTAATACTGACTCATGTTATCCCCCTTTCCTATTCTAAAACTCATTCTATTTACTTACCTATGTACTTATGTTATTGTCTTTTAGGTCAAAAAAAAAGACACTCTTTTGTTTAAAAAAGTGT
>JAEZQN010000138.1 GCA_023441145.1 Bacillota bacterium | reverse complement strand
CAGGTAAAGGATGTATGTATTTTTTCACGAGTAATTCCTGAACACAAGATGCGAATTGTAAAGGCATTTAAGAACAACGGAGAAATTGTTGCTATGACTGGTGATGGAGTAAATGATGCACCGGCTTTAAAATATGCTGACATCGGCATTGCCATGGGAAAAAGAGGAAGTCAGGTATCTAGAGAGGCTGCAGACCTTATTTTAATGGATGACAACTTCACCACTATTGTGGAAACAGTACATGATGGAAGACGAATCTATGACAATATAAGAAAGGCAGTAGGTTATGTATTTACCATACATATTCCTATCGCACTCTCTGCTCTTTTTGCTCCATTTCTAGGGATTACACCAGCTGCAGTATTCTTGCTACCATTGCAGATTGTGTTATTAGAACTTATTATTGATCCTACCTGTTCTATCGTACTAGAAAGGCAACCAGCAGAACAGAATATAATGGAGCGTAAACCACGTAAACCGAAAGAAAATATAGTAAATCCAAAGTTATTGATGAAAAGTATAGTGCAAGGCTTAATCATTTTTGCTGCCTCTTTTGGTACTTATTATATCACTTTAGCAAATGATGATTCTAAAGCTCCTACTGCAAGAGCTCTCGGCCTTACCATACTCATGCTTTCCAACCTTTTCTTGGTGCAGGTGAATAGCTCTGAGCATGACCCGGTTTGGTACTCTGTCAAGGCACTTGCATTGGATAAGGTAATGTGGGGAGTGAATCTAGGAACCATTTTTATGTTAGCAATGATTCTATATACTCCACTTCATAGCTTTTTAAAACTTGCGTCCTTGTCTCCTTTGCAGCTACTTCTTGCAACAGGAATCTCCTTTGTGGCAGTATTTTGGTATGAAGTAGTGAAACTAATCAATAGAAAATGATAGATATAAAGAGTGGAACATCTATTTTCTTGGATTATACCAATCCCATACAGTATTCAACAAAGATGGCAACAATCACTACTAATAGGGAAATGATAAATCCATGGATCATCGGGCGTAACCCACTCTTTTTCATATCCTTAAAGCTAGTATTTAATCCAATCGCTGCTAGTGCCACAACCATAAGAAATTTACTTACTTCTTTTGAACTGTTGCTTATCCATGTGGGAATGACACCAAAGCTATTTATGATTGCTAAGGCCACGAAACCAAGTATAAACACAGGGAATAGGGAGACAAAGTTTAGCTTCTTTTGCCCCTTAATGTGACTACCTGTGGTAAGAGCGTTCTTTTGCTTTAGTCGAATGTTAATAAAGGAAAATATTAGTACAGTGGGAATAATAGACAAGGTACGAGTTAGCTTAACCATAGTAGCGAAGTTACCAGCCGCCTCGCTATAGGCAAAACCTGCGGCCACAACGCTGGAGGTATCATTTACAGCGGTACCAGTCCAAAGTCCATAGGCCATATCACTAAGATTCATCATACGGCCTAAGGCTGGAAATAGTAGAATCATAGCCATATCAAATAAAAAGGTAGCAGACATAGCATAGGCAATATCACTATCCTCTGCATCAATAGCAGGAGCTATAGCTGCGATAGCGGAACCCCCACAGATGCCAGTGCCGGCTGAAATTAGATTAGATAACTTCCAGTTAAGACCTAAAGCTCTTCCTACAAAGTAGCCACCTCCAAAACAGGTGAGAAGAGTGAAGATCATGACCATTAAGGAAAGCTTTCCTACTTGCAAAATGGTACCGATACTAAGTGAGGCACCTAGTAGGATAATAGCTAGTTTTAGTATTCTTTTAGAAGTAAACAATAGTCCACTTTCTAGTACAGTTGGATGCCATAAATAATTAATGAGCATTCCAATAAACAAAGCAATGACAGAGGCACCAATCAAGTGAATAGGTATTAACCCCTCTATAAATTTAGCTGCTGCTGCAATGAGAAAAGCTAAAGCAAACCCAGGTATAATCGAAAGTACATTGTTTATTAATTTTTTCATAAAGTGATCTCCCATTTTTTGATTATAGCGATGCAAGATGATAAAATCTAATTATTAACTATATTTTTTATAAAAATATGTTATGAGCGGAGGCACTTCAGCTAGTGGCTAGATTGATATGTTAGAAAACAAAAACATCTAGCTATAATATAGTATTATAGTTAGATGTTTTTTTATGTACTTATGTTTCTAATGTTATTTTTAGATAATTTTTTATTCTCAAAATAATAATACCTTATTTCGTCTTAAGTCCAGTTTTATTATAAGAGGAACGACCATTGGAATTGTAAGCACGGACAGTATAATAATAATAGCCCTTTACCTTCTTCTTAGCAGTAGTATCCAAATAACTAGTAGTATTACCATTTCGAATGATAGCAATGCGTTTCCACTTGCCACCTGAAACACGGCGATAGACATAATAGCCCGTAACTTGATAGGATTTACTCCAGTTTATCAAATTACCCTTTGACTTTTTCGTCAGTTTTTTCAATTTGACTGCAGAGGGGATCTTTGACGTGGTGATTCCATTTTTATTGTAACTGGATTGTCCGTTTTTATTGTAGGCACGTACTGTATAATAATATAGTTTACCTTCCGCTGCAGTTGTATCAGTATATGCATTAGCTAAGGCACTTGCAACAGTTGCAATTTTACGCCAAGAACCTCCCGCTGTACGGCGGTAAACATAATAACCACTTGCATAATCAGCCGCTTTCCAGGTGATTTTGGCTTTTTTGCCAGAGTGTGCCACTGCTTTCATGACAACAGAAGTAGGGATTGTATTGCTGATTCGTATACTGGCAGACTGTCCACCAGCTACAGTGGCCGTAATTACACCTTTGCATCCTTGAATTGGCATAAGTAGGGAACCTAATTCTAACCCTGCCCGACATGTATTACTCCAGTATATGGATTTACTTAGATACACTGGAAATACCTTTGCTACCAGTGCCGTGTTCTCGATAGGATATAGTACAAGGCTCTTTGCTAATGGAGAATATCCATCTGTCCCATAAAGTGTTACCTTAGCAACGGTAGTTGGAGGCTGTATATAGTTTAGAATATAACTAAGATTTGTAGCAACGTCTCGTCCAATTTCGTTATAGCCTCTCTGTGAATAGTGAATAGTTGGATGTACATCTTTCACGGTTTGAGGCATGGCGGTTCTTATAACAGTTGGATTTTCCAAAAAGTAGTTTTCCTCTGTTCCATAGGTATTTTTAAAATATGTAGAGACAGAAGCTGAAGTAGCCCATTCGTCTGCTAAATCACTGACTAAATAAACGTTTTTAAATGAACCTTCATTGGATTGTACAATGGAAAATAAAGCGCGACGGACATTGGTCATATAGACATCTTTTAAACTATAAGCATAATTATCATC
>JAEZQN010000070.1 GCA_023441145.1 Bacillota bacterium | reverse complement strand
ATTCACATTAAATGCTCCCTGTGCATAATTGTTGTTATCTGCTGCGTCTAAAATTGCTCTCATTGGTACTAACATATGTAATCCTCCATCTTTCTTTAGGAATTTATTTAATTAAAGGAAATCATTTTTGGCAATTCCTCTCCTAGTAATGGTTTACACCATTCCTTAAAAGCCTCTGTAACTCCATTTCCAGATTCGTTAATAAATTCATCTGGCATTGTACGCTCATACATCATAACTTCATCAATCTCTACTAAGAAAGGTTCTATTTCATATGGTGTTGTGGATAAACGCTTAAATGCTACCATTTTACCACTTTCCCCTTCTATTGCTGCCTTACATGCCAATTTGCCTGCTAGTATTGCCTCTTGTCGGTCCACTACACTTTGCAGAGGAATGGATGCACGGCCTAGCAAACCTGGCTTTTCGCTTCTTGCTTTGTAACCCAATCTTTTAATTACAAGATTAGCAAGATGTGCACTAACGTCTCCAAAGTAGGTTGCTCGTCCTATTTTAAAGATTGGTTCTACAATAGGTTCTCCGGCAGCATTTTTTAATCCTTCACTTGCCACTACTACAATTCCCGACTTCTTTTTTAGTAGTTTTTCTATATCATCAATAAATCTATCTTCATCAAAAGCACGTTCTGGTAAATAAATTAAGTCTGGTCCCTCTGCATTATCCTCAGCTGCCAGGGCACTTGCTGCTGTAATCCATCCAGCGTTTCTACCGGAAGCTTCAATCACAACCACATGAATTGGCAAGCCTTTTACATCTGCACACACTTCCTTCACACTCTGTGCAAGATAACGTGCTGCACTTCCAAAACCCGGACTATGATCTGTTATTGCAATGTCATTATCCATGGTCTTTGGGATTCCCATAACACGAATGTCTAATCCCTTTGCCTGACAAGTCTTATACATCTTGCCGCAAGTATCCATCGTTCCGTTACCACCATTAAAAAGTACATATCGGATATTATGACGAAGGAAAATTTCTGCCATTTTATCATATTCTTCCTGCTCTAACTGGTCTCTTGACGTTCCAATGGCACTTCCAGGTGTCTGTAATAACAGCTCCAGATCTTTTTCTGATACCTCATCTAAAGTAATCAGTTCTTCCCTAAGCAAACCCCCAGTTCCATTTCTTGCTCCATAAATGTGTTCTATCTGATTATATTTTCTAGCTTCCATAACTGCACCATAAAGAGATGCATTGATAACAGCTGTTGGCCCGCCACCATGTATTATTAGAATGTTTTCTCCCATAATTTCCTCCATTCTATATTCGCTCTTTTCTCACAAAGTATAGCACAGAAGCTACAGATTTTTCGTATATTTTACGCAAACGTTTTCCATAACAATGGCAAATTTAGAAGTCCTCATTTAAAATAAATGCTCTATGTTTAAGTCTCTGATAATTTGCACAATTTGTTTAGTTCTACTACACCCAAATTTTCGTAAAAGACCTTTGATTTGTGTCTTTATTGTACTCACTTCGACACAGCGAATGGTTGCAATCTCATTTACCTTACGTCCTTGTAAAAGTAGCTTTATCATTTCACGTTCTGTGGTTGTTAATTTTGACATATTGTTGATAAAAAACAAAAGACTTCGTTCACTTTTCTGTAAGCGAGAATATTCCTGAAGAAGAGTCTCATGAATGTTTCTCTGCATAACCGGCTGTCCCTCAATAGCACAACGAATATGATATAGTATTTCTTCCTCTTTACAACCTTTTACCACGTAATCTAACGCTCCAGCTCCCATGGCTGTTACAACCATTTCTTTGGTCTCATGGGCAGTCAAAAAAATAACATTTGCCTCTGGGTTTTCGTCCCTGATTTTTTCCGTTGCAATAATTCCAGCATTCATAAATTCCATTTCGATATCCATCAAAATTAAATCAAACGCTGTATTTTTTGCTAATTCGATAATTTCCTTTCCACTAGCAGCCTGCCCTACAACTTCCATATCTGGTTGTTTATTTAATAATTCACTCAGATCTTCCCGTAATAGAGGGAAATCATCAGCCACTAAAACCTTTATCTTTTTATCCATACTACTTTACTTCCTCTCAAATGCAAAATAGTTTTCATTTACAAAGGGATAGCTATTGATACTTAGGCAACATAATATAAAAACTGCTTCCAACCTCTTTTTTGCTTTCCACTCGCAAGAAACCCAAATGACTTTTTACAATTTCTCTGACATAAAATAATCCCATTCCCCAATTAAAATTGGCATTTTTACTAGAATAAAATGGATCAAATATCCTTTTTATCTGTTTCTTATCCATTCCGCATCCATTATCTCTTACTTCAATAACTGTATAAAGTCGTTCATTATGACATACTAAGGTAACCTCACCTTTACTTCCACGGTCTGCTTCTAATACCGCTTCCTGTGCATTTACTAAAAGGTTATATAATGCTTCACATATATTAATTTTATCCACCAAAACCAGAGTATCTTCTAAGATTTCTACCCGTACTACAGCCTCTGGATACTTTTTATTAAAACGTTCTAATGCATTTTCTACAATTTCATCCATATTAATTGGCACCATAGTAATTGCATTGGATTTCACACAACGATAAAGTTCTTCCATTCGCTCAAATATAGCATTATTTAATTCTTCCAGCGTATCTACATACTCTTTCAGCTTTACTACATCCACTTCTGGCTGTTCGTAAAGCTGACCTATTCGTTTATAAACAACTCGACTAGACAAAAGTTGATTTTTCATGCTGTGGACAAACATAGATGCTCCTACTTTTGCTGTATCGAACTTACGCTCCATCACTGCATCTTCTTTGAATTCCACATAAGTTCCACTGGTAAAACGAAACAAACTATAAAAACCTAGAATACAGCAAATAGCACTAACGATAACTAGTGTAAAGTAACTAAACAGCGACGGGGCTACCTGCATATAACCAATTCCTTTGTTCCAACTAAAAGAATAACTATAAAATTGATATACCTGTCCTGGGTCCTGCATATAATACAAATAATAGATACCCGATAAAGAAAACATGCAAATCATAATTTGAATAAACTGTCGTTTGCAAAATTTCATGGTAATAGATTTGAACTCATATAAAAGTAACACAGCAGCAATCATAAGATAAGCAGTAATCCATAAAAAAGTTCCATTTGTAACTATTTTTTGTATCAAAATATTGTCTACAACTAACGTGCGATAGACATGTGGGTAATACGCCACTAAAGTGACTGCTGGTAATATTACCATTGCCTTGGTAATCCAATTATTCTTTCGAATCAAAGGAACCATGGAATATTGCATAGCCAATCCCACCAAAAAGAAGGGAAAGAGGGTTCGACCTAAGGCAATCAAATAACCTAATTTATTAAAGGTAATAAAAAAGTATTGAATCTTTGTCTGTATCTCTTTAGATATGTATAAAAACTTTATGACTTCTAGTGATATACCACCTTTTTTGGCTATAAAAATCATGACTCCACATATTTCAAACATCAAACTTAAGCATAAACCGCAAAGATAAATGGATTCCTTTGTTTTCTTTATACACAAAATTAATATAGATGCAATTACAAGACATATGGTAAGTATAATAAGCATAGTTTCACCCTCGGTATACAGAATAATTCAGCAACTCGCCTAGCAGCAGATTGCTATTATTTACCTCTACTAACTACTTATATTATATATTATAACAAATTATTTTTCAATTCGACATCCTCCGACAAAAACATCTGCAATATTGTTGTTTTCATCTAGTATTACCAAGTCCGCATCTTTTCCATCTGCAATAGAACCTTTCTTATCATATATGCCCAACATCTTTGCTGGATTGGCACTTAAAAGTGGAACTATTTCTTCTAAAGGTCTTTTAGTATAGTAAAGAAGATTTTTAAGGGCTACATTCTGTGTTAGAGTACTTCCTGCTCGAACTCCATTTTCTGCAAGTTTTGCATCTCCACCCTTTACCACAACATTATTCACACCTAATTTATATTTTCCATCAGGAAGTCCTGCCGCCATAATGGAATCTGTAATCGCCACTACTTTATCCAGACCCTTTG
>JAEZQN010000027.1 GCA_023441145.1 Bacillota bacterium | reverse complement strand
ATCTTAGGACCTGTAAAAGGTTCTAGCCCACTAGTAGCCACTAATTCTAGTTTATTAATGGCTCTATAATCCTCTAAATCATAACCATTAATATTTATATTCTCGTAAGTACTGAAATCCATTTTATAAGCACCTGTACTGCCTATATAAGGAATAACTTTTCCTTCTTTTAAATTTTTAATTAAGTTTGCATTAAAAAAAGGCGACGGAGAATGTTGATCTGATTTAACGATAAGGTCTACAGATCCTATTTCTTGTCGCATATTATTTTCATACATTTTTGCAATACTATCTGAAAGCTGACTAGATGCCAAAAACAAGGCCCCTGCTAAACTAATCGCTAATACAATTAAAAAAGTCCTAGATTTCTTTTCTAACATCGACTTCATTGTATACTTTAATAAAATCTGCATTTTTTCTCCCCCTCTATCTACTTCCATTCTAGTTAAAAGTAAACTTTTTGATAACTAGCCAAGGTCATATGCTTTGGTCATAAATCCATATGACCTGAGTCATATACTCCCCTTATAAATTTACATTTATGAAGAATGGAAAATAGACCCGACTTTAAATGCACTCAAAGATTTGTCTACTCCTCACATCACTGTTGTACGTGATGGCAAAGAAAAAAGTCATTGTTAGCTATGACCTTATCCCTGGTGAGTGACTACTGCTCAAAGACTATTGTTATGCAGCTACATTAGTCACTCAAGGTACTGCTATCATTTTAGTAGGTCAAATCGGTTTGCAAACTAAGTATATAAAAAAAATCTTTTTGGTAGGCGTATATATTGCTTACCAAAAAGATTTAGCACTTATCACACCCCAAACTCCTAATAAAGGAAGTGATTTTTCTATTTCTTATGTTTAACCTTACAAATCGTTTGAGTCATCGTTCCCATAGGGCAATACACACACCAAGACTTCGGTTTATAAAGTATCATTGTAACTGCACCCAATACTGTAGAAGTAAGCATCACACTATAAAACCCAAATGCAAATTGAGCAATCCATGGTGTTACTCCTTGACTATGATGAGCCCAATGCCATGGTAGTTTAAAAGTCCATAATAAGGTCACTACTTCTTTTAAATCATTAGCGCCTTTATACACTAGATAAGTAGAAAAAAGCATACTGCCAAACATCACTAGGAAGAAGGCTAAAAATCCATAACGAAACCATTTTCTTCTAAGAAATTGTGGAATATCTTTCTTTCTAGAGATTTTTAGTTGATTTCCTAAAATTGAAAGCAACTGCCCTCTACCACAGTATTGATTGCAATACGCTTTATTTCCTTTTACCAAAGAAATAATGAGTGGAACAGAGAAGCAAATCATTCCAAGCCAAGCAAAAACAATATTAATGAAACCTAATACTAAATAAATGATGGATGTAATCCATAAATAGTCATACCACTTTTTCTCCTTCATTTTTACGGTTTTCCCTCCTCTACTTGCTTTGTCAATATTTCAATAACAGAGGCTGGACATGTCTTTACACAAATCCCACACCCGATACATAGAGCCTCATCCACCACTGCATATATGCCCTTAGGTACAGTAATCGCTAATTTAGGGCAAACTTTTACACAAGACCCACAAGCCACACATTCTTTTTGTTCTACCATTGCATATCTTTTCTTTTTCACTCCCTGGGCCCTCCCCTCTCACTTTTATATCAATATTCATTCAACACAACCTTACCATTAAATAACTCTAGTTTCTGTAACTTAGTTACATTTTTACTATGTATCTCTAATTCCTTAAATAAAAAAGCTTATTCGAGTCCCTATTATATGGCCTTCTAATAAGCACATTTCATCCCCTACTTTTGTTTTAGATAAATAAAATGACAAGTATTTTTTTACGTTGTTGTGTCATACTAACTCTGTATGCTTCACAATAATCATATTGGAGACCGCATCAATCAATAGTATGTATCTCAAACACCTTTAATAAATTCAGCACAACTCTTCTTATAGTACACTCAATAGTTTGTCATCAATCATGAACGTTCTCAAAAATTCATGAATAAAGCAAGCTAAAAACCTCCAATAGACACCAAGTAGCCTGCACCTACTAGGTATTTATTAGAGGTTTTTATAAGTCATTAAATACTGCTCAATTACAATCTATAACAATGGTTATGGGGTCCATTTCCTTTTTTTTTTAATTAATATACATTTCTTTATTTATACTATAGTGTAACTTTAAATTTAGTCGAATAGTCTATTACTTTAAATTGAGTGTTTGTAAACGTTTGAAATTCTCTATGTTATACTCATTAATCTTATCATCATATAAATAATAAAGTTTATCACCTATATAACAAACTCTATCTTCATCATAATAATAGCTATAATAGCCTTCATTTAATTTACCTAGTTTAGCCTTACCTACTAATTTGCCATCTTCTACTGCAAATACATACGCACCTTCAAAATCTTCTAATCCTCTAGATGCATTATAAACAATATTAACGGGTATGGCTAACATACTCTTGCCTTTATGAACAGTAACAGCTTTATGATTGTACTGGGCACTACTATAACT
>JAEZQN010000399.1 GCA_023441145.1 Bacillota bacterium | reverse complement strand
CCTTTTTTGCTCTAGGGGGTAACTAAGTATGGCTTTAGGGGATAAATAATGGTTAGTTTTACTATAATTTGTTGACAGAAGAGGAGTGTAGATTTATTCTATTGAAAAAGTAGTAAGAAGAGATTAGGGGGAGAAATATGATACGTGAGATTCAATCTGATGAGCTAGAGGAGTTACTTGGTTTATATACCTATCTTCATAATAATGATATGCCACTTATGAATGAAACTATCCGGGAACTTTGGAAGGATATGATGGAGAACTCAATGCATCATATCATTGTTGCTAAAGAGAGTAATCACTTAATATCCTCTTGTGTCCTTATTATTGTGCCGAATCTGACCCACGGCCAGAGACCATATGGAGTCATAGAGAATGTTATCACCCATCCGGACTATAGAAAAATGGGCTATGCAGGAGCTTGTTTAAACTTTGCAAAGGAGCTTTCACAAAAAGCCGGTTGCTATAAGCTAATGCTTATGACCGGCTCTAAGGAAGAGAGTACGCTCTCTTTTTATGAAAAGGCTGGTTATAATAAGAAGGATAAGACAGCCTTTATCCAATGGTTAAAATGATTTTTTGATAGTAGCTTTCTCTAACGCACCAATTTTTCTAAATTCCACCAATATCATAAGAATGGTAACAACAAAGGCTAGCAGATCAGCGAAAGGTCCTGCGTATAGGATCCCATCAATGCCCATACTAAGTGGTAGAAGAATCATGAAAGGAAGTAGGAATATGATTTGCCTTGTAAGGGATAAGAAGATTCCCTTGTATGCTTTGCCAATGGAAGTAAAGAAGGTGGCAGTAATCGGTTGCATAAAATTGATAAAGGTACAGAATAAGAAAATTCTAAAGGTGTTTACCCCAAAGGTGTAATAGTGCTCTGTACCGTCTCCAAATAAGGAGAGTAGCTGCCTTGGCAGAAACTGAAATAGTAAAAAGGCAAAGATGGATAGAATTCCTCCTGATATAATCGCCAGTCGGTAGGCTTCTTTGACTCGTTTATATTTTCCTGCTCCGTAATTGTAGCTTTCAATTGGTTGTGTACCTTGAGCAATCCCAATGATAATGGCGAAGAAGACTTGATTTACCTTTGTTACAATTCCTGCACAGGCAATTGGGATGGACTCTCCATAAACCGATAAAGCTCCGTAATATTTTAAGGAATTGTTCATAATAATCTGTACCACCATCATAGCAAGTTGGTTAAAGCAAGAGGCTGCCCCTAAGGAGGTAATTTTGCTTAAATAGTTCCGCTGAGGAATGAGATGTTTTCTTTCAACTGGTACAGTTTTATATCGTCTTAAGTAATTAAGGGCTAAAAGCCCCGAAAATACTTGTCCAATCACCGTTGCAATAGCGGCACCTGCCATTCCCCATTCAAATACTAAGACAAAGAGAGCATCAAGGCCTACATTAATTATGGCACCAGAAAGATTACATATCATTGTCATCTTTGGGCTACCATCTGCACGGATTAGGTGTCCACCACCGGTAGTAATAATTAAAAATGGAAAGCCAATGGCAGTAATGCTTACATAGGTTTTCGCATAGGGTAAAACATCCGAGGGAGAGCCAAAGATATGGAGTAGAGGTGTTAAGAAAATCTCTGTAATAATAAATAAAAGTAAACCACTCCCTAATAACATGGTAATAGAGTTACCGATATAGTAAGGGGCTTTTTTGATTTCTCCTTTTCCCATGGTAAGATTAAAGGAGGAGGCACCTCCAATACCAAACATTAGGGCGAGGGAGGTACAGAGCATAGCTAAAGGAAACGCTATATTGGTAGCAGCATTTCCTAAGGTGCCGACCTTTTGTCCGATGAACAACTGGTCTACGATGTTGTAAATAGCACTTACCAACATGGCAACAATGCTTGGTAGTGCAAATTTGGTCATTAATTTACTGACTCTTTCAGTTCCTAAGGGATTTGTCTGTAAGGTTTCTTCTTGCATCTTAGTCATCCTATTAGTATAAATTTTGAACTTTAAATAAAATTAGGAGATTCAAAGTTTAAAAATATACTCCTTTCGTAAAATTATGTTGAAATAAATTAGAGCTTAAAGTTTACTATATAAATAATTATAACCAATATTGATATAGAAATAAAGAATGACACCAATGATTTATTTTATTGTCATGTTACATTATTGAAGATATGATACAATACCAACAAGAAACAACGTGATAAAGTATTAGCAGAAAGGTGGTGTAAATATGAAAAAAGAAGTAAGAACTACATGTTTTGATAATAATCTCGGTGTGGAAGCCTATGTTCTTGAAGGTATCGTACAACCATTTCCAAATCATATGCATGAATATTATGTAATCGGGTATATGGCCTCAGGGGAGCGTTATTTGTCTTGTAAAAACAAGGAATATATTCTTAGAGAAGGTAATATGGTCTTGTTTAATCCTAGAGATAGTCATGCTTGCGCTCAGTTTGGTACAGAGCCATTACATTATTTAGGAATGAATATTTCTAAGAATATTATGAAAAGAATAGTTAAGGAAATAACTAATTTAGAAGAGTTGCCGTATTTTACGCCTAATGTATTAGTAGATAAGGAAGTAGCTTATTATTTTCAAATTTTTCATGATAATATAATGAAAGGCTCAGGAGAATTTGAAAATGATGAACTTCTATTTTTTATGATATCTATGCTTTTAAAGAGATACAATGACTCGTTCCAAGAGAAAGAAATATGCCTTGATAATGAAGTGGATGTATTGTGTGACTTCTTGGAAGAACACTATGAGGAGACAACTTCTTTGGAAGCTTTATGTGATTTAGTAGGTCTTTCAAAATCTTCATTGCTTCGAGCATTTACAAAATCAAAAGGAATGACACCATATCGATATCTTCAAAGCATAAGAATTGGTGCGGCACGGAAGATGCTAGAACAAGGAGAGTCAATAATTGATACTGCTTTGAAAACAGGATTTTCGGATCAAAGTCATTTTACTAAGTATTTTATTTTGTTTATTGGATTAACCCCGGGTACTTATCGAGATATTTTTCTAAGACAACTGGAAGAAAGGAATATTGATGAAGACAAAACATGATGTTGGACATATTGCAGCCCTTATAACCATTGTTATTTGGGCTACTACTTTTGTATCTACCAAAGTTCTTCTTGTGGAATTTAGCCCCATAGAAATATTGTTTTTTCGATTTGTCATAGGATATATTGTTCTCCTGCTAATATATCCTAAAAGGCTACAGATCGCTAATAGGAAACAAAGTAAATATTTTGTTCTTGCAGGATTTAGTGGAATTTGTCTGTATTACTTACTCGAAAATATTGCACTTACATATACAAAGGCTTCTAATGTAGGAGTAATTATTTCCCTTGCTCCATTTTTTACTGCAATATTATCTAGTTTGATATTAAAGGGGAAACATACACTCATTATTCGTTTCTTTATTGGGTTTATTATGGCTATGTTAGGAATTATATTAATTAGTTATAAAGAATCTAATATGCGAATAAATCCGACGGGTGATTTTTTAGCATTATTGGCCGCATTGTCATGGGCATGTTATTCTGTACTAACAAAGAAAATTAGTGAATTTGGATATCATTCTGTTCAGGTCACAAGGAAAGTATTTTCATATGGAATACTTTTTATGCTTCCTGTAATGTTCTTGTTTGATTTCAAATTAGATATGGGAAGATTCACCAATAAAGTATACTTATTTAATATTCTGTTTCTTGGATTAGGTGCCTCTGCACTTTGTTTTGTAACATGGAATTACGCTGTAAAAGTACTTGGAGCTGTGAAAACCAGCATTTATATTTATTTGGTACCAGTAATCACGGTGATAGTATCAGCATTTGTATTGAATGAGACAATTAAGATACAGACGACAATAGGGATTGCATTAACAATAGTAGGACTGCTGATATCTGAAGAGAAATGCCAAAAAAAGAGGTGTTACTTAGTGAAGAGTAAAAATATTATTACGTATTTACTTAATCTTCCTTCTTGGCTATGGAAATAATTTTGAATTTTATTTTATAAAAGTAAGTTCAAAAATCTATTTTTATCGTTAAGTTATCTTATGAAAATAAGTATTTTTTAGTAAAATTATAATCCATGAGTTGATAAGAAATAGGCTGTTTCTCTGGGTTAAAGTGGTGTGATTACGTGATTTTGGGTTGATTGTTAGGATAGGGTAGACATGTTAACACTGGGATTTTACAGTACTTAACATGTAAAAATAAGTAAAAGAAAACACTTGCATGCAATGTAAATATTTAGTAAAATAATATTATTTGAAGGGAGTATATGAAGCAAAAGTTCTCTTGTGTTATCATTATTCATGTAGCAGATCCACACTATACATATCCAGGTACATATAAATATAAAGCTTCTGTATTATGATGTCCCTGGTGTTATACCAGCTTATGATATTATGGAGAGTTACAAAATGTCAGATAAGGATTTCATTGTGTATAACTCAGATTACTTTTGGATTTTTAATTTAGAAAACAAAACTTATTACAAAGAAAAATATGAGTTCTTAAATGAGGATCCTGAAAATTATTATACTTTATCGCTTGAGGTATATGATAGACAATTTGCATATTTAGAACCAAATGATACAGAAGTCATTGTACATACATTTACATTAGAGGATGTAACAAACTAGTATACAGTAAGTTAAAGATTATACAATATAATATAGATAAGCCTTATATATACTAGGTTAAATGGATAAAGTGCATTTTATTAAGAATGTACTTTATTTTGCACATTATAATTAAGGAAAATAAAGTACAAAAATGATAAACAATTCTAGTCCCTACGAAACGATCAGCTTTTATCACAGAGAAGAGGTTTTACACACACTTGGTTGTTAAATGTTATAATAAATTCGCACCCAAATGTTAAAAATATTTAACATTAGATGTAAAATTAAACAAGAAGAATTATTTTTCCAAGTACTAATTCAGCCTAAGAAAAGAGAAATACTTGTTTACATATTTAGCTTGTGATTAAGAAGTCACTAATAAAAAAGCGAGGAATATATAACTATGAAAAGAAAGTTACTAAGTGTTGTTCTTGTTTTAACTATGGTAGTTGCTTTAGCTGGATGTGGAAGTACAAAAGCTGAAGCAGATCCAACTAAGAAACCAACTCCTGCCGCGTCTTCTCAAACAACTAAAAATCCAGAAGCTTCCCCTCCAGCAGAGGCTCCAGCAGGTAGAAAAATTGGTATTTCATTACCTACAAAGGAACTTTCAAGATGGCAGCAGGATGGCTCTTACATGAAAGAGCAGTTAGAGAAAGCTGGATATGAAGTTGATCTTCAGTTCGCGGCTGATGATATCCCTACTCAGGTTTCTCAGATTAAGAACATGATTAATGGTGGATGCAAGGTTTTAGTGATTGCTTCAATCGATGGTGATTCTTTAGGAACCGTTCTTAATCAGGCTAAGGAAAAGAACATCAAAGTTATCGCTTATGATTGTTTGATTATGAACTCTGATGCAGTTAACTATTATGTAACAGTTGACACCTATAAGATTGGAATAAAACAAGGCGAGTACATCGAAGAGAAGTTAGAACTTAAAGATGGTAAAGGATCTTTCAATATGGAGATCTTTGCCAATGACGGTGGAGACGGCAATTCTAAATTCTTCTACAATGGTACCATGGAAGCATTAGAAAAATACATCAAGAATGGAAAACTTATCGTTAAATCTGGTCAGGTTGACTTCTCGTTAGTAGCAACACCTAACTACTCAACTGAGTATGCTCAGTCCAGAATGGAAGACATTATTTCTGCTAACTATGCAGGAGAAAGCGCTAAGCTTGATGCAGTCCTTTGTACTCATGACATTATTGCAATAGGCGTAACAAACGCTCTTGAAGCTAAATACCGAGGTTCTGTTTATCCTATCATCACTGGTCAGGATTGTGACAGAGAAAACGTTAAGAATATTCTTGCTGACAAACAGGCTATGTCAGTCTTCAAATATACTCCTACGTTAGCTTCTAAGGGTGTTGAAATGGTTGATGCTATTATAAAGGGTGGAGAAGTTCCTGTAAATGATACGGAGACTTATGACAATGGTAAGGGTGTTGTTCCTTCCTATCTTTGCGATCCAGTAATTGTTGAGAAGAGCAACTACAAAGAAATGTTAATTGATTCCGGATACTATACTGAGGATGATTTAAAATAATTGTAGAACAGTAGTACATAACAGGCATTGTTATAAGCAATAGTAATATTTTAATGGAAATGGATTCTATTACAGCTAGTTTCATCAAAGTTGAAGATGTTGTTAATCGATTGAATGAATGTGTAATGTACTTTATTTTGTTTTTTACGTTATTTTCAGATGAAATATAGTTCAAAAATATACTCCTTTTTTAATGTTATGTTGTTAATAGAATACTGTATAAAGTTTATTTTATAAGAAACATTATAGTCAATAAATTGATAGAAACAAAGTCTTTTCAAAGTATAGTATAACTACATATTGTACTTTGATTTAACATTTATTTACAGTGAATGTATTTAGTGCAACAATAGTTAATAATGTTAATTGGTTAATTTTTTGGGAGCTATAGAAAATATCAATTTGTATACTAAGACTTAATTGGCATAAATTCCATGTATTATATAATATTTGATATATATTGGTATTTGTATAAATAGAATTGTGGTTTATCATTACTGCATTTTACATATTATGGGTTTGGAGGGAGTAGCAATTAATAGAAAACGAAACTATCAGATAACAATTATTTTTAGTTTAGTACTAATAACATTATTAATTATAGTCGGAATTTACTGTTTAGATAACAATAAAAACACACCAAGACATAGAACGCAAAAATGGCTAGATAAGCTGGGCTGGTCTGAAGAAATGAAGGAAAAAGATAATGTTGTAGATCTAATAAGTGATATAATTAAGAGCGCTAGAGATGAGAATAATATAACAGATAAAGCATATGTCATATGTGAAGTCCTTCTTGATAATGACTATAATGCCATACAAGTTGATATAACAATAGTTGATGCGATAGATGCAAATATTACTGAATATAATTATTTTAAGCAGCAAGAGGGATCTCTACAAAAAAGTACAACTAAATATAATAAAGCAGAATATCCACTTGAACAAAATGTTTTGCTACTTAGTGAGTTTGAGAAACTTATACCTGCTATAAATAAACCATTATTAGATAATGATAATGCAACAGACTTTTTGCTTACTGTTAGATACTTTAGTAAAGGTAATTATAAATGGAATGCAGATGATGAGGCATATCAATACCTAGAAGGAAATATTATAGTGACAGAATCAATAGATAATCGAGTCGGGCTATGTATAAAGGGAAATAAGATGGTTGCAGTTTTTTTAGAATAGGTAATTAGAATTTAATCGGACGAAATAAATATTTACTAAACACATCGTCTACAGTTCAACAATAACACGGGGGAGTTTTATGAACAAATACAAAACATTATTCTCATTGTCTGCTCGTTACTGGAAAAACCATATAAAAAGAATTCTGACATTTGCCTTAGTAGTAATCTTAGGGTCTACATCCCTATGTATGGTAGCACTTTTTATACGAAGCGAAAAGACATCAACCTATGAATCAGAGCTAACTAGATTAGGCAATTATGATGGTATTCTTTTTGAGATGGATCAAAGTGATTTTGGAAAACTTGAGAATAATAGTAAAATTGATTCCTGCGGTTATTATACGGAGATGGGGTATGCTGGTATAGAAGGCTACTCTCCTTGTAAGGTGGCATCGTTTAACGATGCCACTTCTAAGGAACTATACCACATGGAATGTACCAAAGGTAGATATCCAACTTCAGATAATGAAATCGCCATTGACCTTGCTAC